>CAZMWD010000001.1:0-25439 GCA_964569685.1 uncultured Cocleimonas sp.
TATTCGGCAACGCTATAACATGTTCATTAGACCCTTTGGCTATGAGATCAAATGCCGTAGTCCTGATAAGCCTATCCTTGATTCTGATGGTGATGTATCAGGTCAAAAACTATGGGGACTGTATGAACTTTGAGTTTTATAAGAAGGTACTTGCATTGCCCTTAAAGTCCACAATGAAAGGTGTTTTAAGAACCCTTGCTTATCATTGCAACCCTGATATAGAAAATTTATGTATTCCAAGTTGGGACACGATACAGAGAGAATCAGGCGTTAGTCGTGATGTTATTAGTGATTCATTAAGAGTAGCTAAAGAGATCGGTATTATCGACTATCGCCATAGAGGGGATATTGAGACAGGCAAAAAGGCAAACGAGTATTATTTTAAATTTGAAGGTATTAAGTTTTACAAAAACAATGGCAAGTGGAAAATCTCTGCTGATACCCGAAAGGAGATTAAAAAATCAATAGCCAGTGCAAAACTGATCCTTAAAACAGAAGATGCAACCAATGGTAAAAAGTCACGTACTGCATTCCCCGATAAATCCAGATACACGACTGGCACGATAAATCCAGATAGCGGACTTATCGAAAACCTCAAAAATCCAGATACTAGACTGTCCTACACACAAGGGCTAGAAGGGTATTCGAAAAATCCAGATACACGACTGATAAATCCAGATAGCGGACTAGAAGTAATAGACACAAAGATGCTACCAACTAGAGCATCCACCAAGGATACAACCATAGAGCTTTGCAATAAGAAAAATCAAAAGACGGTTTTGCATGATGAAAATATTAGCCCTGATTTAAGTAACAATCATGATTCAAATATCATCACACCTGCAGAGAAAAACCCATCCAGTCAAAGCAATGATGAATGGTTAGAAGATTATGACGGCTATCAATCAACTTAAAGGAAGCTAAGCAATGAAAACAGAGGCTAAAGGATTAACAATTAAAATGAAAGAAGGTGAATGTAAAAAAACTGCCTTTGCCAGAACTGTAATGTCACCTAATACACGTCATGCGATAACGTCGGAGTTTTTTACATCAACAACAGGTGGGAGAGATCAACAAGATACTGAATCGACTGGTAACGAAATTCAAAGAAGAATAGAAAATGTTAAAAGTGGCGATATGTCCGATATTGAAGCAATGCTGGTTGCACAAACAATTACACTAGATGCAATATTTCACGAAATGGCTTACAGAGCTTCTTTAAATATGGGAGAGCATCTAAAGGCAACAGAAACTTATATGCGAATGGCATTAAAATCACAAGCTCAAAGCAGATGCACCATTGAAGCATTAAATGAAATGAAGAATCCGAAAAGCATCACCATTACTAAACAAGCCAATATTTCAGGTCAACAGATTGTAAATAATGGGACTATGAATACAGGTTCTACGCACGCGGAAAATAAATCAAAGGAATCAAACGAACTATTATCAGAGGTAAAGCATGAGACAGTGGACAACAGAACAACGACAAGCCCAAAGAGAGCTAATACAGCGAGTAAAGCCGTGGGAACTATCAACAGGCGCAAGAACAGCAAAGGGAAAGGTTAGAAGTTCACAGAATGCCTTTAAGCATGGAGCAAGGTCAAGAGAACAGATACAACTTAGAAAGCAGGTAGACAGCCTGATAAAACAAAGTAGAGAAATAGTAAGTGAAGTTTCAGCAGTTTAATAATTACCGTTTTTACCGTCTATAAGATACAGCTCATATTCATAGTTTTGCAAGCCCCTAAAGGGCAAGGTTAGAGCAAGGGTTTTACCCTAATGGTTACACGCGCAAAATCACCCATTTTACCCACTATAAAAAAGAGTTTTGTAAGTCCCTAAAAGAGAATGAGCCTCGACTAAATATCGGGGCTTTTTAGTGCATTGAACTATGAAAACCACAAAAAATAAAAAAGTAGCAAAATACCGCGAAATTGAACCGCAGGTTGCAAATAGGTTGCAAAGCACAAAAAAGGGCTACAGCTAAAAAACTGTAACCCCTTGATAAATATGGTGGGCCTGGAAGGACTCGAACCTTCGACCAATAGATTATGAGTCTACTGCTCTAACCAACTGAGCTACAGGCCCTTTTGGTTATTCCTTACACTAAAAAACAAATAAGAAATAACAAAAAAATGAACTAATAAAAAACTACCTTTGAGTAGGATCTTTCTCTAGTTCAAGGAAGCTGCGTAGCATATCTGATCGGCTCGGATGACGCAATTTTCTTAACGCTTTTGCTTCAATTTGACGTATACGTTCGCGCGTTACGTCAAACTGTTTTCCAACTTCTTCTAGGGTATGATCGGTATTCATGTCTATACCGAAACGCATCCGTAGCACTTTCGCTTCGCGTGGTGTTAGGCTACCTAATACATCGCGTGTGGTGTTGCCTAGACCGTTTGAAGTGGCGGAATCAACAGGTGATTGCACATTCGCATCTTCGATGAAGTCACCTAACGATGAATCTTCATCGTCTCCTATCGGAGTTGCCATTGAGATAGGCTCTTTAGCAATCTTCATCACTTTTCTAACCTTATCTTCTGGCATTTCCATTTCGATGGCAAGTTCTTCTGGCGTGCCTTCTCTGCCTTTTTCTTGGAGGAGTTTACGCGAGATACGATTCAGCTTATTAATCGTCTCAATCATGTGAACGGGGATACGAATGGTACGCGCTTGGTCGGCGATTGAACGAGTAATTGCTTGTCGAATCCACCAGGTTGCATAGGTTGAAAATTTGTAACCACGACGGTATTCAAACTTATCAACCGCTTTCATCAAACCGATATTACCTTCTTGAATCAAGTCCAAGAATTGTAGTCCACGGTTGGTGTATTTCTTCGCAATCGAAATCACCAAACGTAAGTTGGCTTCGACCATTTCTTTCTTGGCACGACGTGCTTTCGCCTCGCCCACCGAAACGATACGGTTAATATCTTTAATTTGGGTGATACTTAAACGTGTTTCATTTTCTATTTTAATTAATTGATTTTGATTAAATAAAATATCGTCTTTGAAAGGTGACAATGCTTCTGTATGTTCTGGATTTTCTGATAAATAATTATCGAGCCAATCAAGATTAGTTTCATTTTGCGGGAATGTCGTAATGAAATCTTTACGCGGCATGGCTGCTTTTTGAACGCACAGTTTCATAATCAGGCGTTCCATATTACGAATACGCGTGATGATATTTTTCATCTGCCCACCCAGACCATCAATGATAGGCTGAGTAAACTTAAATTCTAATACTTTTCGACTTTGCTGATTACGGTAATCAAGATAACCCTCTTCATCTTGATTTTCACAGGCCTGACACGCTTGCACGTATAATTCTGTTAGCTCGCTAAATTTTTGACGCGCCTCATCTGGATCGGGTCCCAAATCAACAATTTCTTCATCATTATTTTCATTCTTAGCTTTTTCTTCAGCTTCACGTTTTTTCTGCGCATCTGAAACCACCTGTGCAGGCTCAGGAATGATATGACGTTCTGCATCAGGGTCTACAAAGTCAGAGATAAGATCAGTTAAACGCTTTTCTTCAGCTTCTACTTTAGCGTAAAAATCAAGAATGAATTCTGTTGACAAAGGCAGACTAGACAGCGCCGTAAGCACTTCATACAATCCTTCTTCAATACGAATGGCAATGTGGATTTCGCCTTCGCGCGTTAGTAGCTCTACTGTACCCATCTCGCGCATATACATACGCACGGGGTCGGTGGTGCGCCCAAAATCACTATCAACATTGGTTAATGCAGCGGCGGCTTCTTCTGCGGCTTCATCATCGGTATCTGTCGCTTCTTCGGTTAATATTAAGCTATCTTCATCCGGTGCTTTTTCAAACACTTTGATGCCCATATCGCCGATCATGGTAACGATTTGTTCAATCTGCTCTGGATCAACTATAGAATCCGGCAGGTGATCATTCACTTCCGCATAGGTCAAATAACCTTGCTCTTTACCTTTGGTAATGAGTAATTTAAGACTTGATGATTCTTTATTTTCGTCTGTTGATTCAGATGCATTTTCTGCATCAGAATCCTTCTTAGTTACAGACGTTTTTTGATCTTTCAAATCTTTCTTTGAAAGCTTTTTATTGGTCGCTCGTTTAGTCATGCTTTTATGCAATTCTCAAAAAAAAGTTAATCCACCATTGTATCACAGTACTATGAAATACAACTACTAATCATGTTATTTAGGGACTCAATTATTAATCAATAACAACAGGTTATTCCGTTAGTCCCTACCGTTAAAATAAGGGATAAATTTAAGATTTAAAGCTTAACTTTGCTAAATAACTCATTTATTTTTAAATAATTCCCGTAAATCCTGTTTTTCTGCATCTGATAGACCTGTCGTTCGGTCTTTATGCAACAAGGTTTCTATCTTTATCGCATTGGCTTTTTTGGCAATTTGAAGTAAACAATCTTTAAATTCGCTACTCAAAATAGCGTCGTCATCCGATTCTGGTTGCCATTTAATTAATTGGCTAAATGCGGTTTCTAATTCTGTATTTCGCCAGCGTTCCATTAAAACCGCTGCATTAGTATTGGGGCTCTCTTGTATAGTTTCAATGAGTGTAGTCAATAAATCTGAACCCGGCAGGTTTGATAGTGCAATTTGCTCAATATTGTCTACAAACTGTACTAATTTGGGTTCTGATAACAGCAATGTAATCGCATAGCGAATCGGTGTTTTTTTAACTTCACGATTGCTTAGTCGTGAAAAAGAGGCTTGTGGTTCATCATTATTATCATTTTGTGACGATGGCTGAAAAACATCTTTTCTATGCTGAATCGTCGCTACCGAAACATTAGTGAGTTTTGATAAGCCTTCTAATAATTGATCTTTTACTAATGATTCTGGCATCACTTTTAATAGCTTCGCCGCTTCATTTAAATAACGTGCCTTACCTTCATTGCTTGAAATATTATAACGTTGATGCAACGCATCTATAAAGTAAGCACTAAACGAAATAGCATCATTAAAAGAGGCTTCAAAACCCTCTTTGCCACTTTTACGCACCTGCGTATCAGGGTCTTCGCCATCGGGCAAGAATAGAAAACGAATTTCTTTACCGTCTTGCATTACGGGTAAGGTATTTTCTACTGCGCGCCATGCAGCTTCGCGCCCTGCTCTATCACCATCAAAACAGAAAATAATTTCAGGTACGGCACGAAATAATATTTTGATGTGATCTTGTGTGGTGGCTGTTCCCAGAGTAGCAACCGCATAACTTATACCAAATTGAGCCAAGGCAATCACATCCATATAGCCTTCTACTACAATAATGCGATCTAACTTTTTGGTGAATTTTCGTGCCTCATGAAAACCGTATAACTCTCTGCCTTTATGAAATAAACTGGTTTCGGGCGAATTAATGTATTTAGGTAAATCATCGCCTAATACACGCCCCCCAAAACCGATAACTTGACCTTTACGATTTCGAATCGGGAACATAATGCGTTCGCGATAACGATCGTATGTCTTTCCATCGTCCTTTCGAATCAAAAGCCCTGAATCAACTAGCTTTTGTTCACTGTAATTTTTAGAAAAATGGCTTTGTAGATTATTCCATCCCTCCGCTGCATAACCAATATTATATTGTTTGCTGACTTCGCCGCTAAGTTCACGCCCTTTCAGATAAGCTATCGCCTGATCCGAACCTTTTAATTGCACTTGATAGAAATCGCTGGCTTCTTCCATCAAGCTAAACAAATCTTTAGCGCGTTGGCGTTGTTCGGGGCTGGGTGCTTTGCCACCGCCTTCGCGCGGTACAGTTATGCCTAAGGACTCAGCTAACGACTCAATGGATTCTACAAACTCTTGATGCTCATAATCCATCAAAAACGTAATAGCCGTACCGTTCGCGCCACAACCAAAACAATGATAAAACTGTTTATTGGGGCTTACCGTAAATGAAGCGGTTTTTTCGTTATGAAAAGGACAACAAGCAGAATATTCGCGTCCTTTCTTTTTTAAGGGGACGCGCGCATTGATAACATCGACAATATCTACGCGCAGGAGTAGATCATCTATAAATTCTCTTGGAATGCGACCAGATGCCATGCTTTTTAGAGCGCCCTAGGCGCTAAAAAGTACTTGGGACTTTCCGAAGGAGAGTCAGAAGTTGGCTGAAGCAACGGACAATGCATTTTAAAAAAGAAAAACGATAAACTCATTAAAAGACATCCTTAAGTTTTCAAATTTTTCAGATTGCTTCTAAGGCTGGTCAGAACAAGGCGAAAAATATGCGCTTACCAATGTAAGTAATTATTTTTCAACGCAGGGCTGGCGAGTCTTAGGAGCAAGCTGAGGAAGTTTAGCGAGGTAAGCTGGTAGAACCCATTAAGTATAGATCAATCGCATGCGCGCATTGGCGACCTTCACGAATTGCCCAAACAACCAATGATTGTCCACGGCGCATATCGCCTGCCGTAAATACTTTATCCATTGATGTTGTGTAAGCGTCTGCGCCTTCGGTGTCGCCTTTTACATTGCCACGCTCATCACGATCAACGCCCAATTCATCCAACATACCTTCATGTACCGGATGTAAAAAGCCCATGGCTAATGTTGCAATATCGGCTTTTAATTCAAACTCAGAACCTGCTACTTCACTCATCTGCCATTGACCGCTATCATCTTGCTTCCATTCAACTTTGATGCATTTTACTGCTTTTAAGTTGCCATCACCGTCGTTCACAAATTCTTTTGAAGCGACCGAGAACATGCGTTCACAACCTTCTTCTTGCGAGGTTGAAGTGCGCATTTTATTCGGCCAAAAAGGCCATACCATACTTTTATCTTCTTTCTCTGGTGGCTGTGGCAAAATCTCTAATTGCGTGATGGATGCCGCGCCGTGACGTGTTGATGTGCCGATACAGTCCGAACCGGTATCACCACCACCAATCACCACCACGTGTTTGTCTTTAGCAGAAATAACCTGATCTTCACCATGAACGCCCTGCACCCATTTTGTGTTGGCTTTTAAAAAATCCATGGCGTAATAAACGCCATTGGATTCACGACCATCAATGGGTAAATCACGTGGTTTTTCAGAACCACCTGTTAATGCAACCGCATCAAAATCTTCTAATAACTGTTTGGCTGGTATATCGACGCCAATGTGCGTATCGGTACGAAATTCAACACCTTCAGCGCTCATTTGCTCCATACGACGATCCAGTAGTTTTTTATCCAACTTAAAATCAGGAATACCAAAGCGCATCAAACCACCGATTTTCGGCTCTTTTTCAAACAATACAACATCATGCCCCGCACGTGCTAATTGTTGTGCCGCCGACATTCCCGCAGGTCCAGAACCAACAACCGCCACCTTTTTACCGGTTTTATGTTTGGCAATTTCTGGTTTTATCCAGTCATTTTCAAAACCTTTATCAACAATCGCACATTCGATGGTTTTAATCGTAACCGAATCATCATTGATATTTAAGGTGCATGATTCCTGACACGGTGCAGGACAAATTCGCCCGGTAATTTCAGGTAAATTATTGGTTGAATGTAACGTATCTAGCGCATCTTGCCATTCGCCGTGATAGACCTGATCATTCCAATCAGGAATCAAATTATTCACCGGGCAACCGCCACCGTTGGTACCATCGTGACAAAAGGGAATACCACAATCCATACAGCGTGCGCCTTGGGTGCTGAGTTCTTGCTCATCCAGTGGAATTACAAACTCATGAAAATGCACAATGCGTTCTTCTACACCACCATAAACACGGTCTTGGCGAGGGTATTCTTTAAATCCTGTTGCTTTTCCCATAGTAAGTCCCTCCCCTTATGCCGCTGCTTTTTTGTTAGTATTCTTTTCAAGTGCATTGCGATAATCCACTGGCATGACTTTGATAAATTTTGGTAAATACGTTGCCCAATCATCTAAAATCATCTGTCCTCGCTTTGAACCCGTGTGCGCCACGTGATTTTCAATCAACTGCTTTAAGCGTGTTTCATCTGCTTGCAAGAAATCATTAATATCAACCAATCCTTGCTCAGAACCCACATCTGCCTTTAAATTATTCAATTCAACCATTTCCTGATTGCAGCGCTTGGAAAAGTTGTTTTCCTCATCTAACACATACGCAAAACCACCCGACATACCGGCCGCAAAGTTACGCCCTGTTTTACCTAAACACACTACAATTCCACCGGTCATGTATTCACAACCGTGATCACCCAGCCCTTCTACAACCGCTGTTGCACCAGAGTTTCTTACACAAAAACGTTCGCCTCCGACACCGTTGAAATAAGCTTCACCTGCAACAGCACCGTAAAGCACGGTATTACCAACGATGATGTTTTCATCTGCATTTTCAATGTTGCAGTTTTTAGGTGGATGAATAATAATTTTTCCGCCAGACAAACCTTTGCCAACGTAATCATTCCCTTCGCCAGACAGTTTCAAGGTCACACCTTTAGCAACCCACGCTCCAAATGATTGACCTGCTGTACCCGATACATTGATGTGAATCGTATCATCGGGTAAGCCTTTATGACCGTATTTTTCTGCTACACGACCCGATAACATTGTACCAAACGTACGGTTGTGGTTTTTAATATCAATATCTATATTAACGCTTTTACCACTTTCCAATGCAGGTTTTGCAAGCTTAATCAGCTCATTATCTAAGGCTTTATCAATACCATGATCTTGTCCTATGGTGTGATGTTCATCCGCATGAGATTCTGCCTTAGGTTTAGTTAGCAACTTACTGTAATCAAGACCTTTGGCTTTCCAATGCTTTATCGCGGCTTGCATACTTAATTTGTTTGATTGCCCGACCATCTCAGCAACGGTTTTAAAGCCCAGCTTCGCCATAATTTGACGCATTTCTTCGGCAACAAAAAAGAAGTAGTTAATAATATGTTCTGGCTTACCGGTAAACTTTTTACGCAACTCTGGATCTTGTGTCGCCACACCCACAGGGCAGGTATTTAGATGGCATTTACGCATCATTAAACAGCCTTCTGCAATCAGTGGCGCGGTGGCAAAACCAAATTCATCTGCACCTAATAAGGCCGCAATCACCACATCTCTGCCTGTGCGCAAACCACCGTCTGCTTGCACACACACGCGACTGCGTAATTTGTTCATCACTAGCGTTTGATGTGTTTCTGCCAAACCCAACTCCCAAGGAGAACCTGCATGGCGAATAGAGGTCAGCGGTGATGCGCCTGTACCGCCATCAAAACCAGAAATGGTGACATGATCGGCATGTGCTTTAGTCACACCTGCCGCAACTGTTCCCACTCCGACTTCTGATACTAATTTCACAGAAATACGTGCTTTGGGGTTGACGTTTTTCAAGTCATGAATCAACTGTGCTAAATCTTCAATCGAATAAATATCATGATGCGGTGGTGGCGAAATTAAGCCCACGCCCGGTGTTGAGTGACGTACACGACCAATCTGTTCATTGACCTTGTGACCAGGGAGTTGTCCGCCTTCACCCGGCTTTGCGCCTTGCGCCATTTTGATTTGAATATCATCGGCATTCACCAAATATTCGGTGGTCACACCAAAACGACCTGAAGCAACCTGCTTGATTGCCGAACGTTCTGGATTCATTGTGCCATCAGGTAGTGGGGTAAAACGCGCTGTTTCTTCGCCACCTTCACCTGTGTTTGATTTTGCGCCAATCGCATTCATCGCAACCGCTAATGTAGAATGTGCTTCGTAAGAAATACTCCCGAATGACATAGCACCGGTTGCAAAACGTTTGACGATTTCTTTAGCGGGCTCCACCTCATCAATTGATAGTGGTGTCGTCGCGTAATCAAAATCCATTAAACCACGCAAATTAAGCAAGCCTTTTGATTGCTCATTAATTGCCTCGGAAAACTCGGCAAAGCTCTTAGCATCATTACCGCGCACCGCGTGTTGTAAGCGTGAAATAGTAACCGGAGTCCAAATATGTTTTTCGCCACGCGCACGGTAGGCGTAATCACCACCCACATCCAAATGTTTGGCATAGATCTGTTTGTCACCATAACCACGCGTATGACAGCGTCGTGCTTCGCGTGCCACTTCTGCCAAACCAACGCCTTCGATAGTGGTGGAAGTACCCGTGAAATATTCTTTGATAAATTCAGACGACAAACCCACCGCATCAAAAATCTGCGCACCACAATAGGATTGATAGGTACAAATACCCATCTTCGACATGACTTTTTTCAAGCCTTTACCAATCGCTTTTATATAGTTTTTATGGGCAGTTTCATGGTCTATTTCAACACCTGATTCTGTATTAAAACTCGCTAAATTTTGATCGACGGTTTCTAATGCCAACCAAGGGTTAATCGCTTCTGCACCATAACCTGCCAAAGTTGCAAAATGATGGATTTCTAAAGCAGAACCGGTCTCAACCACCAAACCTGTATCCACTCGCAAACCATTACGAATAAGATGATGATGTACCGCCGAGGTTGCCAATAATGCAGGAATAGCTAAACGCGTATCCGACATATTACGATCGGATAATATCAATATATTGTAATGCCCATCGACCGCTTCTTTTGCCTGCGCGCGCAACGCTTCAATAGCATCTTGCATACCACCACCACGCAACGATGCATCGTAGGTAATATCTAATGTTTTGGTACGAAATGCCTCGCCCGCATGATTTTTTATATGACGAATATTATACAGTTGTTCGTTGGTTAAAATGGGTTGACTCATTTCCAAACGCACATGACTGTTTTTGTTTTCATGCCCTAATAAATTGGGGCGCGGACCAATCATGGTCACTAACGACATCACTAATTCTTCACGAATCGGATCAATCGGTGGGTTAGTCACCTGTGCAAAGTTCTGCTTAAAGTAATTAGATAAGTGACGCGCACGATGTGACAATACCGCTACGGGGCTATCTACACCCATAGAGCCCGTGCCTTCCATACCGGTGTTCACCATAGGTGCAAGCAAAAACTTGATATATTCTTGGGTGTACCCAAAGGCTTGTTGATTCTTTAATAACTCTGCCGCATCAAGGTGGGGTACTACATCGGTATCGCCAAATACTTCACACACTTTGATCTGATTTTTAGCAAGCCATGCGCTATAAGGATTTCCATTTGCCAAATCAGATTTTATTTCTTGATCCGAAATAATGCGCCCTTCCTCCATATCTAAAAGGAACATTTTCCCCGGTTCTAAACGCCATTTTTTAATGATTTTTTCTTGAGGAATATCCAACACGCCCATTTCTGATGCCATCACCACTAAATCATCATTGGTCACTAAATAACGCGCGGGGCGTAATCCATTTCGATCCAGCATCGCACCTATTTGACGACCATCACTAAAGGCAACCGCCGCCGGACCATCCCAAGGTTCCATTATGCCGGCATTATATTCATAATAGGCTTTGCGTTTTTCATCCATCAAGTCATTGCCATACCACGCTTCAGGAATTAAAATCGTCATTGCTTCGGTCAGTGAATAGCCACCTGCCACCATAAGCTCTAAGGCATTATCCAAACAGGCTGTGTCGGATTGACCTTCGGGAATCACAGGCCATATTTTTTCTAAATCATCCCCTAAAATATCCGATTTCATGGAACTTTGACGTGCCGCCATCCAGTTAACATTACCGCGATTGGTATTAATTTCACCGTTATGGGCAATCATCCTAAACGGATGTGCCAAATCCCATGTAGGAAAGGTATTCGTTGAAAAACGCTGATGCACTAACGCCAATGCGGATACCACGCGCTCATCTTCTAAATCGCGGAAATATTCACCCACCTGTTCTGCCAGCAACATTCCCTTATAAACAATCGTGCGGGATGACATCGAACACACATAAAAATCTTCTGCCCCCGCTGTTTCCTTACTTTTATTCACACGGGCGGTAATGAGTTTATGAATAACAAATAATTTGCGTTCTAGCGCATTTTGATCGGGCGTATTATTGCCACGACCGATGAATACCTGCATCGTTTCAGGTTCTGTAGGCTTAACACTTTCGCCCAATCCACTTGGATCAACAGGAACTTTACGCCAGCCCAATAAAATTTGACCTTCTTCTTCAACCACTTGCTCTAATGCTTTTTGCAGGTTTTGGCGATGTTCGCCATTTTTAGGGAAAAAGCACATACCTACGCCATATTCACCGTAAGCGGGTAAATCAAAATCTGTTTCTGCCTGAAAAAAAGCATCGGGGATTTGCATCAATAAACCCGCACCATCACCTGCTTTTGGATCTGCACCCACTGCTCCACGATGTACGATATTGTTTAATATCGTCAAGCCTTGCTTAACAATACTGTGACTTTTTTCGCCTTTAATATGCGCAACAAAACCTACGCCACAAGCATCATGTTCATTGGCTGGGTCGTAAAGACCTTGTTTAGCAGGTAAGGTATTGATAGTTGAAGCTTTCTGATGCATGTAAATCCCTATAAAAATGCTTTTTTTGAATACCGATTATTATTCGGCATGTCATTATTCTGAATCCGTGAGGTCAATGCGTAAACACCAATCTAAGGGGCAATCATATAGCAAATTACTTTATGAACAGATATATGACAATTAAAAAAGGCAGGACAGTATATCAGTTTTTTTTGATCTTGTTAGATGAATAAAAGGCTGTTTTGCACTTATTTTATAAGATATTTAAACAAACTAAGACACTATTTTTCTCATCCTAAAATGAGGTCCAACACCTTCTATTTCAAATTCTTTTCCTGAAACGTTATACCCCGCCTTTGCATAAAAACCAACGGCACTACTCCTTGCATTACACCATATAAGTGTAGAATATTCTTTAACTTGGTTTATTTCACCATTACCGTGATCGACAACATACATTTCAAGCAATTTTAACAATGCTATTGCATAACCCTTGCCTCGCACTGATTCATCCGTTGCCATGGCTCGAATTTGCCAGCTATTGATACAATTCGTTTCTAAACATTCGACACTTCGATCATTTTCAAGAAAAACGGATACAATTGCTACGATTTCATCGTCTACAAAAGCACCAAAATGAGCCGACGATTGATCTTTATCTTGCGAAAACATACACGCGCTTATTGCATCATTAGGTCGTAATAGTTTCTGCCTTAAAGGATAGGTTTGCATAGCTGAAATGCGTTGTATGTTCAATTTAAATCGACAGCAAACTGTTTCAATAATTCAAAGGTTATTACTTCTAAAGCACGTTGATGCGTTCGGGTCAAAAAAATGCGTGGCGCGCTATCATTTTCGTAAGCCTCAAGCCATCGAGCCGCACACAAACACCAAGCATCTCCTTCTCTTAAACCTTCAAAACCATACTGTGGCATAGGGGTTGATAAGTCATTTCCTTTGGATTTGGAAAATTTCAGAAAGTCTTTGCTTACGTTAATACAAACAGTGTGTGATCCAACATCCTGATCGCTGGTATTACAATGACCATCGCGAAAAAAACCAGTAACAGGTCTATTTCCACATAAATCTAATGGTTCACCTAAAACATTCAACGAATCATTCATATTCCTTAATTCCTATTTAGAGGTCTCTATTAACACCTCTTTTTGCTGTTTCGATAACTTTTTAATAGCAGCTTCTCGCTGGGCTGCAAGCGAACGTGACTCTGCTGTTTCTTGATAAACAACCGCTACCGGCTGACGTGCACGCGTATACTTTGCACCGGTATTTTTGCCTTTCACACCATTATGCTCATCAACACGTCGTATCACATCTGTGGTGATACCCGTGTACAAACTATTATCCGCACAACGTAACACATACACAAACCAATCGTTTATTTCCCCCAATTTTTAACCTAAAATCCTTAGTTGGACAGGGTAAAATGTGCTGCTGTGATGGCGTAGGGCTAGGCGTAATTGCGCAGAATGAGTGTTCCATTTCAAGCAGTTATAACGAAGCCATACGTCATCACAGTAGTACATTTTATCTTGTAGCGTTTTCACCTGTTGAGTAAAGTAATACACTATTTCACGAATTATCATTAACTTACTACCTTGCAAAAGCGGTCAACTGAGGAATTTAGGTTAAAGCACCTTTTGATTGAACTTAAAGGCAACATACCACACTATTAGCCTATGACTAAACCAAATTCAAATCCCAAGCCTGCTCTTAAGATAAGTAACCTTAAAAAGACCTATGACAATGAATTTATCGCACTCAAAGGAATCGATCTCGAAGTTGCACAAGGTGATTTTTTTGCGCTTTTAGGCGCCAATGGCGCGGGGAAGTCCACCACTATTGGTATTGTCTCATCCTTGATTAATCAAACGTCAGGAAAGGTTGAAGTGTTTGGTCATGATTTAGAAACTCAGCGCGAACAGGTTAAACAGCACATTGGGCTAGTACCACAAGAATTTAATTTTAATATCTTCGAGCCCATCATAGAAATTATCATAAACCAAGGTGGTTATTACGGCATTGATCGAAACAGTGCCAAGCAACGCGCTGAAGAGCTGTTAAAACTCCTTGGCTTATGGGATAAACGTAATGAAATTGCTAAAAATTTATCCGGCGGTATGAAACGTCGATTAATGATCGCGCGCGCCTTAATCCATAGCCCCAAATTATTGATTTTAGATGAACCCACCGCAGGTGTTGATATTGAAATTCGGCGTTCCATGTGGAAGCTATTAGTACAACTTAACCAAACGGGCACGACCATTATCCTCACCACTCATTATTTAGATGAAGCAGAAAGCCTGTGTCGAAATATCGCTATTATCAATAAAGGTGAAGTAATCAAAAGCACCAGCATGAAAAAACTACTCTCAGAGTTACACACCGAAACCTTTGTACTTGATTTAAAAGAAAACCTAGCCAGCCTACCTGAAATTGACGGGATTACATTAAGACAACACGATAAACACACCATAGAGGTGGATGTTGATAAAAACCGCTCACTCAACTTTTTATTTAAATCTTTGGATAAACACAATATTCGCGTGATGAGCATGCGCAATAAAAGCAACCGTTTGGAAGAATTATTTATGAGCTTGGTTGAAGAGGACAATGAAAATTAAGGCGTTTATTGGAATTTATTAGGCCTTTCTCTATTCACTTATATGATTGCTAATATAAGTAATATCATAATTATGGCTCTTCTGCGCTTAGTAAAACATGAACATGATTAGTCATCAAAACATAAGTATGAATCTACAGTCATATTTTTCATCCAGTTTATATAGGCAAAGTAATTATCATCCTCTGCAAATATCATCCGACGACTATTACCTCGAATAATCAAAAGCTTTGATAGTGACCAAAAACACGGCATAATGCGCGCCTTTCTATATAGAACAATCAAGGTTTGGCGCATGTTTAGCATCATATCGCAACGTAAAGAATGTATTAAAAACGACTTGCTCTCCGGCTTAACCGTTGCGCTAGCGTTAGTCCCAGAAGCGGTTGCCTTTGCGTTATTGGCAGGTCTTCATCCATTAACAGGATTATACGCCGCATTCACCATTGGTTTAATTGCCTCTATCGTTGGTGGTAGACCGGGTATGATTTCAGGTGCAACGGGCGCAATCGCAGTTGTAATCGGCACGTTAGTTGCCCAACACGGTGTTGATTATTTATTTGCCGCCGTCGTTTTAATGGGTGTGATACAAATCGTATTTGGCATTTTACGCCTTGGAAAGTTTATTCGTCTTGTTCCTCACCCTGTTTTCTTAGGGTTTGTAAACGGCTTGGCACTGGTGATTTTCCTTTCGCAAATGGAACACTTTAAAATCAAATTACCGGAAGGTGGACATGAGTGGATGACAGGCTCACCACTTGCCATTATGTTTGCTTTAATCATTTTAACGATGGTGATTATTCATTATCTACCGCGTTTTTCGAAAGCAATTCCTTCCACACTCGCTGCCATCGTGGTCGGCACATTGGTTGTATTGGGCATGGGCTATGTTGGTTTAGACCTTAATACACGCACGGTTGCCGATATGGCATCTATTCAAGGTGTTTTCCCTCCGTTTCATATTCCAGATGTTAGCTTTACGTGGGAGACGTTAAAAATAGTCTTTCCCTATGCCATCGTAATGGCGTTAGTCGGTTTAATCGAAAGTTTATTAACCTTAAACCTAGTGGATGAACTCACCGAAACCACGGGGCACCCGAATCGTGAATGTATCGGTCAAGGGGTTGCAAATACCGTCACTGGTTTTTTCAGCGGCATGGGCGGTTGTGCGATGGTTGGACAAAGCATCATTAATATTAAATCGGGCGGTCGCCAACGTTTATCGGGAATTTCTGCCGCCCTTTTTCTCTTGATCTTTATTTTATATGCATCCCCTTTAATTGAAGTGATCCCTATTGGTGTGTTAATCGGCGTGATGTTTATGGTCGTGATTGGTACATTCGAATGGGGCAGCTTACGTTTGCTCGGTAAAATCCCATTGACGGATTGGTTTATTATTGTCGCCGTTACTTTAATCACTGTGTTCACCGACAACCTTGCACTGGCGGTGATCACAGGGGTAATTCTCTCTGCATTGGTGTTTGCATGGGAGCATGCGCGTCTTATCAACGCAACCATTAGCTATGATAAAATGGGCAATAAGGTATACAAATTAAACGGGCCTTTATTCTTTGCCTCTACTCAGAATTTCCAAGATATTTTTACACCCAAAGAGGATACGGATGATGTGATTGTGGACTTTGAAAACTCCCGCGTCGCAGATCATTCAGCAATTGAAGCTATTGATAAATTGGCAGAACGTTACAATCGTGCAGAGAAACGTTTGCATATAAAACACCTAACGGAAGAATGTCGCTCTTTGCTTAAAAAAGCAGGTCCTTTGGTAGAAGTGAATGTAGTAACAGATCCGCATTACCATGTTGCAGATGATAAGCTTGGCTAGTGGTAACTAATGATTAAGCATCTACCGAGTAATCAAAACTACCCCACTTGGGCAAGCTGGGTTGTGCAATACCAAGACGGTACTTGGCGGGGATACGAGATAAAGACTGGACACTCGCCCGACATAAAATTTCAGCTATTTGTAGCACCCATAAAATAACGTGAATCAAACCACCGACATCGTTCTTAGTACGCTTAACTCGCGTTACATTCATTGTGCGTTTGGTCTGCGTTATTTGTATGCCAATCTCGGTGACTTACAAGCGCAATCACTCATAAAAGAATTCACCATTCACGAACGCCCTATCGACATTGTAGAGAAACTTCTCGCATTGCAACCACGCATTATTGGCTTTAGCGTTTATATTTGGAATGTCACCGAAATACACCAAACCGTTGCGCTGTTAAAACAAATATCACCACACACTATTATCGTATTAGGTGGCCCTGAAGTCAGCCATCTACCGGATAAGCCCGATGTGGTTGATCTCGCTGATTATATTATTCAAGGCGCGGGAGAAGTCAGTTTTAAACAACTTTGCGAGCAAATTTTAACGGATCGAAAACCTCTCAATAAAGTCATTAACGGAGAAGTTATTGCACTTGAGAAATTACAGTTGCCGTATCAATTTTATAATGAAGAAGATTTAAAAAATCGCCTCATCTACGTTGAAGCATCCCGTGGTTGCCCGTTTAAATGCGAGTTTTGCTTGTCGGCATTAGATAAAACCTCCAAGCCATTTGAACTGGGTGATTTTTTAATTGAAATGGATAAACTATATCAACGTGGCGCACGTAATTTTAAATTTATTGATCGCACGTTTAATCTTAAAGTCGCCACCAGCGTTGCCATACTTGAGTTTTTCCTTGAAAGAATGACAGATGATCTGTACCTACACTTTGAAGTGATTCCCGATAATTTACCGGACAAACTCAAACTAGCCCTGACACGTTTTCCACCCAACTCTTTACAGTTTGAAATGGGTGTACAAACCTTTGACCCTAACATTCAAGCCTTAATCAGTCGTAAACAAAACAACGAAAAAACCTGCGAGAATCTCTTATGGTTACGCGAAAATACTGGCGCGCACATTCATGCTGACCTTATTTTCGGATTACCCAGCGATACACTCGATAATTTTGCAAAAAGCTTCGACCAACTGATCACTCTAAAACCACAAGAAATCCAACTCGGAATATTAAAACGCTTACGTGGCGCACCCATTAATCGCCATAGCAAAGAATATCAAATGTGTTACAGCCCTGCCCCGCCTTACACTATTTTAAGCACCCGTGATATTGATTTTAACACCCTACAAGATGTTAATCGTTTTGCACGATACTGGGATATGATTGCCAATTCGGGGCGTTTTAAAAATACCTTACCCCTGATTTTAGGCGCAAGCGATACAATACTACCGCATTCTATACAGTCGCAGTCTGCCTTTGCACGTTTTATGCAACTCACCCATGCCTTTCATGATCGCGAAGGCAGTACATGGAAAATATCACTGGCACGATTGTATAAACTGATCTATACCGTGCTTATTAATGAATTAGAAACACCCGTAAAGGACGCTCAAAATGCTTTATCAAAAGATTTTGAACAGTCAAAACAAAAAGGATCATTGGAGTTACTTTTAAATAAAAGCAAAACACAACGTGCAGGTAAAGCAAATAAACGCCAACAAAATCATATCAGCCCGTAGATTTGGGAAATAGATAAACAAAGGTGCAAATCAACCCTACAAAGTCTAAGATACGCTTCTTTTCATAATCCTCCATAATACAAACATTAAATGTCTTCTGATCTCAATCCTCAACAACAAGCTGCAGTAGAACACATGGGTTCTCCTTTATTGGTATTGGCGGGTGCAGGCAGTGGCAAAACACGCGTGATCACCCAAAAAGTGGCATGGTTGATTCGTAAAGCCCATGTGGATGCAAAAAATATTGCGGCGATTACCTTTACCAATAAAGCAGCGCGTGAGATGAAACAACGCGCCAATGAATTACTCAGTTCAGATGAATCACGGGGTTTAACCGTTTCGACCTTTCACACTTTAGGTTTAAATATAATTCGTCGCGAATATAAAACGCTGGGTTACAAAGCAGGCTTTACAATTTTTGATTCACAAGATAGCAGCACCATTCTTAAAGAATTAACCATGAATGAAGAAGCGGTTGCAGAAAACGATAATGAAAAAAACGAAGATGCGCGCTGGATTATTTCTCGTTGGAAAAATGATTTTATCTCACCCGATAAAGCCTTTGAAGTGGCCACTAACGCACATGAAATACACGCTGCGAAACTGTACCGACGTTATCAACGCCAACTAAAAGCCTACAACGCAATTGATTTTGATGATTTAATTTTATTACCGTTACAGTTGTTTATGGAACACCCTGACATTTTAAAAAAATGGCAAAATAAACTGCGTTATTTATTAGTCGATGAATATCAAGATACTAATACCTGTCAATATCAATTAATCAAACTGTTAGCGGGTGTGCGTAAAGAATTAACCGTAGTGGGTGATGATGATCAATCTATTTATGCATGGCGCGGGGCCAAACCAGAAAACATGGCGCAATTACAAAGTGATTACCCTAATCTAAAAATTGTTAAGCTAGAACAAAACTACCGTTCCACCTCACGTATTTTAAAAAGTGCCAATGCACTCATTGCGAATAACCCGCATTTAATTCAAAAGGAATTATGGAGCGCACTAGGCGAAGGCGAAAAAATTCAAATCATTCCTTGTCGTACCGCCGAACACGAAATAGAAACCGTTATCGGTGAAATCATGAAATATACGTTTCGTGATAAAGCCCAATATCAAGACATGGCAATACTCTATCGTAGCAACTATCAAAGTCGTTTATTCGAACGCTACCTTCGTGAAAATAATATTGCCTACAAAATTAGCGGGGGCACATCCTTTTTCGCCCGTGCCGAAGTCAAAGACACACTTTCTTATCTGCGTTTAATTTGTAATACCGCCGATGATGCGGCTTTTTTACGCGTGGTCAATACACCCAAACGTTCTATCGGGGCGACCACCTTAGAAAAACTTGGCGCGTATGCCAATGAACGCCATATTAGTTTATTTATGGCAAGTCAGGAAATGGGTTTTGCACAACGCGTTTCCAAAAAAGCACTGAAACGATTGGAACAATTCACTTACTGGATTAATCAGCTCTCTCAAGCCAGCTTAGAGGTTGCTCCACATGAGTTAGTGCAACGTGTAGTAACAGAAATTGCCTACGAAGATTGGCTACTCAACACCAGCTCTTCCGCAAAAATGGCAGAAAAACGCATGGAAAATGTTACTGAAGTCATCGACTGGACGCGTCGTTTATACGATGATGGCGAAGGCAAAGAATCACTCGCTGAAATAATCGCCCACATGAGCTTAATGGATTTATTAGAGCGTAACGAGGAAGAAGAAGAAAATAATGCAATCAGCTTAATGACTATGCACACCGCAAAAGGACTTGAGTTTCCTTATGTATTTCTCATTGGTGCAGAAGAAGACATTCTGCCTCATGCTAATAGTTTAGAGGATGATGGTTTAGAAGAAGAACGTCGATTAGCTTACGTTGCAATTACTCGCGCGAAAAAACACCTAACCATTACGTTTGCTAAAACACGTAACCAATATGGCGAACAAATCACCTGTGAACCCAGTCGTTTTTTAGAAGAATTGCCAGAAGAACATCTTGAGTGGGCGGATCGTAAAGTCGTCAGTCACGAAGAAATGCAAGAAACGGCAGAATCTTATATTTCAAATTTACAAGCAATGTTAGATGACTAATCATTGCTTGTACTGTGAATTAGTTCACGTCATAGACTAAGATTAATTTACTGGTTGCGATCTAAAGGTATGACCACAAAAACGGCAACGTAAAAAACGAATATTGGGTAAACTAGACTCTATTTGAGCTGATTTCGTATTAATCACATTATGGCTTCCACACTTAACACAGCTTGTACCACTGTGGTTCATGACATTGTGGATCTCTACACCTTTGTCGGTAACCGATCTCGTTTCTTCTTGTTGACTTAATACTGCCTGTTTATCCAGTGAAGCTTGCTGCTCTACTGCTTTACGTTCACTCGAATCAGGCATCAAGGCTGTTTTAAATTTCATATCGACACCCGTATCATTCTTGATACTGGGTGCTGTTAAATTTAAATTAATCTCAGGAAAACGCTTTCCATGTTCTTGAATAATATGCTGACATTGCTTTCTAAAGGGTAACAGTAAACCGATGGTATCTAATTCTAAACGAAATTCTTGCAATAATTCAATCGTCGGCAAGCGGGGTTTAAACTCAGGCTGTAAAAAGTTAAACAGATAAAACTGGTTTTTTAACCAGACCAATAAGGCTTTATCATCCAAACATATCAGTTCTTGAATGGCTAAAAAACGCAATAATATTAATTGCTCATCCCCCGTTAAACCAACTAGTTTTTTAGTCGTAAAAAAACGATTAAAACGCGCCCACGGAAGGCTACGCGAAAACAACGAAATAGCACTTATAAATAAAGGGTCCGGGGCAATATAAGCACCTTCTAACTCTTTTTCTTTTACTTCAAACAAATCCACTCAACAGTTCCCCTGTAATTAATGACGCAAAATTATTCCAATAGAGTATTAATTACAATCAATAAAGGATAGAACGAAACGTTATCTCGGTAGCTATTTACAGATAAGTGGCTGAGCAATAAATAGCCTGATCAACTATTAAGCAAGTTGTTGTTTGCATTGGCAAATTAAACTAATTATATTTAGCTTAATACTTATTAAGTTTGATTGTCTACAACGCGTTTAAGAACGTAAGAGCATACATTCGATTCAACTAATATGTTAATATTCGCTCGCTCACACTATTCTAATTTTTTAGGCCACTGTCCGAGAACAGCAGTCCTAATAACCGAGTTATCTATCATTTCTTTTATACAAACAATCTCTTCTAACCACTAATCACTGTCTATGAGTAATCAGGTCCATCAAAATACCGAACAACGTCTCGAACGCTTTTCCGAAGTAATCGAAACAGGTTCGTTGTTGCAATTGCAAAACATGATCAATGCAATGCACCCTGCTGAAATTGCTCATCTTTTAGAATCATCTCCATCCAGTCGGAGACAATTTCTGTGGGAGTTAATTGATACCGAAAGTGAAGGCGAAATTCTGGTTGAACTCGGTGAAGAAGTACGCGCCAGTCTCGTCGATGCAATGGAATCCGACGAGTTAATCAAATCCATTAAAAACATGGATGTTGATGATATTGCCGACCTGTTGCAGTGCCTTCCTGAATCACTGATAAAACAAACGCTGGATGGCATGGGTCGCCAACAACGTGAACGTGTTGAAGCTGTTTTAGCCTTCGATGAAGACACGGCCGGCGGCATGATGGATACCCAAGTGTTAACGACACGTGCCAATGTCAGTGTCGATGTAGTATTACGCTTTTTACGCATGCAAGATGATTTGCCGTCTCATTCAGATAGTGTCTTTATCATCGACAAATACGATCAATACGTGGGCATTCTTCCGCTTTCTAAATTATTGACCAGTCAGCCCGATGAAATGATCAGCGATATTATGAAATCTAATAATCCCGCTATTTCAGCAAGAATGCCCAGTAGCGAAGTGGCTCAATTATTTGAAGATCGTAATTATATTTCTGCTCCCGTAGTTGATGAAAGTGGCAAACTACTCGGGCGTATCACCGTTGATGATGTCGTCGATGTTATCCGTGATGAAACGGAACACTCGATGATGGGAATGGCGGGTTTAGACGAAGAAGAAGATTTATTTGCACCGATCTTACCCAGTGTTAAGCGTCGCTCATTATGGCTCGGCACGAATCTATTCACCGCATTTTTGGCAGCATGGGTGATTGCTCAATTTGCAGAAACCATCGAAGCTGCAGTTGCACTTGCAGTGCTGATGGGAATTGTACCCAGTATGGGAGGCATTGCGGGTAGCCAAACACTCACCTTGGTTATTCGCGGTATTGCATTAGGACAAATTGTTAAAAGTAATACACGCTCACTACTGACCAAAGAACTTCTGTTGGGATTAATCAACGGGATACTCTGGGCATTTATTGTATTTGTTATTTCAGCACTTGCGTTTAACGATGCTAGCATTGGTATTGTGATTGGTGTTGCGATGTTCTTGAACTTACTGATTGCGCCATTAGCGGGTGTGTTACTGCCTATTTATTTGCGTAAAGCGGGAATTGACCCTGCCTTGGCAGGTAGTGTGCTGTTAACTACTGCAACGGATGTAGTGGGTTATGCGGCGGTGTTGGGGCTGGCTTATTTGTTATTGCCTTATATTCGGGCTTTTATTGGCTAATCTAGGCTAATATTTTATTCAAGCAATAAGCCAAGAGAATTTAAATTCTGACCAATAAAGAACGACTAGTAATATTTTTTTCATTTAGTTGTCTCTATTAATAATTTAAACCTACGCCATATCACGATTTATCTGCTCGATCACCGCTACGGGGTTATCTGCCTGTGTAATCGGTCGCCCAACTACAATATAACTCACCCCTGCTTTATTTGCATCGGCAGGAGTCATCACTCTGCTTTGATCACCTTGAACAGAACCAATGGGACGAATTCCAGGGGTGACTAATAAGAAATCATCACCTAATAAAGCGCGGAGCATTTCAGCTTCTTGCGCCGAACACACAATGCCATCTAAAGCCGATTGTTTTGCCAATTGTGCTAAGTGTTTTACTTGATCTTGCGGAGAATCTTGCACATTAGTCGAAGCCAATTGCGCTTTATCCATCGAGGTTAATACGGTGACGGCAATGAGGTTTACATTTGATTGGCTGTTATCTAAAGCGTGTTTTGCGGCTGTCATCATTTTATCACCACCGCTAGCGTGTACGTTCATCATCCATACACCAAGGTTTGCCGCACTTTGGCAGGCGGCAGCTACGGTATTAGGAATATCGTGAAATTTTAGATCGAGGAATACATCGTAGCCTGCGTCAACAATAGTTTTTACAAATTCAGGACCTGCTGCGACGAATAACTCAAAACCGACTTTGAGTTTGCACATCTGGGGCGACAGTGGCTTGATAAATTCTAATGCTTGTTCTGCGGTGGGAAAATCAAGCGCGACGATAAGTTTGCTAGACATTAGTACCTTCTTAATAATGTTGTTGAATATCTCATATTTTTAGCGCCCCTCTTTAACTCCCTCTTTAACTCCCCTCTTTAATATGGGGGAAGTAAAAAATAGCTCACTTATTCAGAGACGATAGTATCCCACTGCTGACACGCTGGGCATCGCCATAAATAATCATGTAATTTATAACCACAATGCTCGCATGAAAACCGGGGTAAACCTTGTAGATAATTCACTAAAGACTGATTAGTTAATTGTAAACCTTGCGCTGCACTTATATTACCATTACCTTGCTGATCGCTTAAATAGTCCGTCACTTTGTGAATGGATTCGATACTTAATTTTTTAGTGGCAAGTTCTGACTCTATTAAAGCATCAACCTTATCAGTAGAGCCGTATTGATTCGCTAATTTAACAATCACCTCAAACACAGAACTATCATTTTTCTTTTTATACAGTTTTAATAATTCATCCTGTAAAAAGGGCATATTCTCAGATTCGACACTGGCACTTTCCAATTTTTTAAACAACATACTTAACAATCGAGTGTCTTGTTTAATCGCACTTAAATAATGCTTAATGGATTTCTTATAGTGTTTTTGATGAAAATTAACATCGCCTTGTAAGGTCATTAAACGGGTTGATTTTTTATGTACTGCCTGCGCTTTGTTCATGAGTTTTTCAACTTCATGTAGATTGCCTTGGTGCAAAGCCTCATCCGCCAATTCGCAGTAATAATGTGCAATCAACACTTTATTATCGTGAGTATTATTGTTATTAGTTTTCTTTTCAGCGCTATTTTTTTGGACAAATTTATTATTGTATTTATTGACACAATCAGTCGCTTCAATGGCTTTTTGCCATTCTCGTGTTTGTTCATAAATATTGCGTAATGAGCCACAAACAACCGACTTACTCACCGTTTTATTACTGGATGGACTATCCAATAATTCTTGAAAGACGCTTTCGGCACGATCTAACATACCTGCTGCAAAAAAATCTTCTCCCAATGAGAACATCGCCGTTTCTTTTTGCTTAGGGTTTAAATTAGAACGCGCAATTAAGTTTTGATGTACTTTTAAGGCACGATCAACCTCGCCTCTGCTACGAAACATATTGCCCAATAATTGGTATGTTTCTACGGTGTATTCATCTATGTCGGGGTAATTTAAAAAGACTTCCAATGCTTTATCGGGCTGTTCACTTAATAAGTAATTAACGCCCGTGACGAATTGATCCGATAGTTGGCATTGTTGCTGTTGTTCTTTAAAAAAATGCTTACGCGCGGCTCGCCAACCAGAATAAAAGGCAATGGGCAATAATAAGAATAAAATTTCTACCATGCTGAAACCACGTTAGCTAAAGACTGCTGATTCCTTATAAAATCAACTATTAATCCTGAATCGGGTAGTCG
>CAZMWD010000002.1:0-9514 GCA_964569685.1 uncultured Cocleimonas sp.
GAAATTAGCAGGTTTGCCTGCGACTACCCGTAAAGGTGGTTACTAAGCTTACCAAGGAGCGTGCATGAAATAAATTGAACATTCTGACTTGTCTTTTTGTTCCTAGCTAACTGATCTCACTCGTCATATAGAACAACTATATTCCTCATGAGGTCAGTTAGCTAGAATCAAAAATTCTGCGCCATAATTGTTCAGCTTGTTCCATGCGCGTTCCTAAGCTAAAGCTTTGATTATGCTTGATCAATTATTGAATTGATCGGGCAGAACATAAGCGTTTATTCCGTTGGTTTTAACGTTTTGATGCCTTTGTGGGGCAAAAACAAACCACAACCCAGTTTTCGGGATTCTCCCAATCCATATTGCTGAATTTTTATAGAGGCTTCGCTATCTAGATCAGCTATCATTAAATGTCGTGTCGCGATTATCCCATCGGGCGTTTTAATATCGTGACTTTTGCCACAGAGCATTTTTTTCACTGAAATACCCGTCAGATTTTTAATATCATCGTACATTCTTGTTAAAAAACTATTTTCGTCTTCATCTTTATGGCTGGCAACATAGCGTGCAAAAATCACCCCGCAATTGCTAAGTTCTTTCTCTTTTGATTTGCCAACAGTCAGTGAATGGCCGTCAATATCAAGCGTTTTACCTGTGAGTGATTGCGCGTTTTTTATCTGTGTGTGGGGAACTCTTAAGGTCAATTTGGTGCGTTTAGAAGGGTAAAGTAATGCGCCTTCTTCGCTGTCATCTGGGCGCATCCAGCCGTTATTACTTTCTGCAACGTGAATTTGATGAATGCCTGCTGTGGGCTCGTCATTCATCCACGTTAGCTCTTTTAAAATAGCGTTTGATAAAACCCAAGCGTGATTCAGGGGTAATGTTTTACACTGGATGAAAAAATTAATATCAATCACTTCATCGGGTACTTCATAGGGTAGTGTTTTGTCTTCGTCTTCTTCCCAGAACATTTTTTTACCTATTGTAATTTATTAAAAGTATTTCTTATCTAGCTGATTCAAAAGCTAAATTTAATTGATCATGCCAGTCGCTGGGACGATCTGAATAAGCGGGTGGCTCTATATCGACTTGGAAATGAAGTTCGCCTGTTTCTATCGCATTTTTTTGAA
The DNA here is from genome assembly GCA_964569685.1 of uncultured Cocleimonas sp. GTDB lineage: Bacteria > Pseudomonadota > Gammaproteobacteria > Thiotrichales > Thiotrichaceae > Cocleimonas. Next base: position 1,128 of record CAZMWD010000002.1, read on the forward strand.
TGGTGTCTTTTAATTCTTGAAAACTGCTTAGGCTGTGTCCTTCTTTCAATAGAAGTTCGCTGAGTGAAAGCATATTGATTGGATTCCTAGTGGTTGTTTGAAATATGAGTGCATGTTTGAATTAGGGTGTGTCTATATAGTCAAAATATCGACCGCGATAGAGTAGCCGTTTTTTTGCATTGCTGTTATCGCTGCCAGAACCGCTCGGCTGATCAACATCCTTAAAGCGTGTGCGACGATGTAATACGTTTTTACAGATCAAGCCTTCACCTGCTTGTAGCGTGTATTTGATAATGTGTTTTGAATCGCTATCTAACAATGTTTCTAAAAATGCTATAGCGTCTAATGTGGGGGCGGTTTGTCGCCATTCAATATTTCGTTTTCGAGCAGAATAGCGCATATGTAATCCGCCGTGTTTATTAATCGAAAACACCGGCCCTGTTTGTGCTGCGCGAATCATGTTGCCGTCGAGAATATTAGCAGGGATTGTCATGGCAGTGTTATGCATAAGTGCTTCAATAAAATCAGGGTTTTCGTCGCGCAATAAAATATAGGCGATTTCATGATCCATAATGAGTGACTCACCGCCTTCTTTTGCGGGTACAGCGCAATGTAAAAGCATGGCGTTTATGTTTTGATCTTGTGTATTGTAGTAACCATCGGTGTGCCAGCTTAAACGCTTATTGGAATAGGGGATGTATTCGTGCTGTCCTTGGTGCGATGTTTGGGTGATCGAGGTTAAGCTATCGGTATCGGCGCATAAATTATTATCCAGTTTAGAAAGCCCTAATTGTTTAGCCATTTGATGTACGTTTTCTTTATTAGGAGTCACATCATTGATGGGGTCGCTAGGGTCAGTAAAACGGTAAAGTGCTAGACTATTTTGATCACACGCTTTTAATAAGGACTTTATTTTATCCTTTGTGGGGTTGTGGGAATTATGAATAGATATAAACAAATCATCCGCATTTAATTGCCGATAGTCGGGCGCATCAGCTAGTTTTTGAGCGCGCCAATCCTGATAGGCTTGTTTATTACTAAGAGAGAAGGGAGATGTATTCATATCAGGTTTGTCATCTAGGGGCCTGTCCGAGAACTAGAAAGCTACTGTAAATCCCACGAGTACCATAACCTGTGCTTATTGAAATCGTTAAATAGCTACGGTTATTCGCCTCTTTCAATAAGCCCATCTTATGTCACTCCTGTGATTTTCGCTACGCTTCTAGTTCTCGGACAGGCTCCTAGGTGTTTATTGTGCCTGTTGTACTTGTTATTTAAGCATATTACTATATTCTACTGCGGGTGTTTCGTTAGAATATCATTCTGTGGATTTTCTGCTAGAAATTTAATCTATCTATTTAGGGATAGAATAATAATTAAATAACCTCCCATGGGTGAGATTCTTTATTCTAAGCTTAGCACTTAAACTATACGGGTTCGTAAATTTTAGCTTAGCAAAACTGCTGGCTTTTAAACGATTTTAAATTGAGTGGCAAGTTTGTTTGCAGTAGCTGTTTGTTTAGTTACTAAAAATTGGCTTGCTAACTATTGAATATAATTGGAGGCAATAATGGCTGATATAAAGAAGTATCCAACGCCGATGCTAGATGTTTTGGAAGATGGTCCATGGCCGAGTTTTATCACTGGCTTAAAAGACATGCGTGATAACCATCCGGATGCACGTATTAATAACGTATTAAACGGATTGTTGGGACAGCTTGAGCATTCCTACGAAACTAAGATGGGTTACTGGAAAGGTGGCACTATCTCTGTATTTGGTTATGGCGGTGGCATTATTCCTCGTTTCTCTGAAGTAGGTGATCAATTCCCTGAGTCTAGAGAATTCCATACATTACGTGTACAGCCAACGCCGGGTAATTACTATTCAACTACGATGATGCGTCAGCTTGCTGATAGTTGGGAAAAGTGGGGCTCAGGTCTTCAGACTTTCCATGGTCAGACAGGTAACATCATGTTTATCGGTGCTGATAACGCTAGCTTCCAGCACTTCTTTGATGAAATCAACGAATACGGTTGGGACTTAGGTGGAGCGGGTCCTTGTGTTCGTACTGCAATGTCATGTGTCGGCGCAGCACGTTGTGAGATGTCTAACTGTAATGAGCATGCGATTCATCGTCACCTTGTAAATAGCTTTACAGATGATGTTCATCGTCCAGCGCTTCCTTATAAATTCAAATTCAAAGTATCGGGCTGTCCAAACGATTGTCAAAACGCGATTGAGCGTGCTGACTTCGCGGTAATTGGTACGTGGAGAGATCACAAGAAGATAGACCAAGACGCTTGGAAAGCTTTTGTAAAAGACAAAGGTGTTGATTATGTGATGGATAACGTGATTTCACGTTGTACTTCTAGTTCATTATCACTAGGTGAAGATAACGCGTTGGTTGCGGATGAAAGCAACTGTGTGCGTTCAATGCATTGTATGAATGTTGTGCCTAAAGCAATCAGCCCAGGTGAAGATAAAGGTGTCACGATTCTTTGTGGTGGTAAGCGTACACTGAAGATTGGTGATTTGATGGGTACTGTACTTGTACCGTTTATGAAGCTTGATACGCCAGAAGATTACGAGACGATTGTTGAACTTGCAGAAGAAATCATTGATTTCTGGGCAGAGAACGGTCTTGAACATGAGCGTACAGGTGAGATGATTGAGCGTATTGGCTTGGTTAACTTCCTAGAAGGCATCGGCGTTGATCCTGATCCAAATATGATCGCGCAACCGCGTAACGTATCTTATGTGCGTACCGATGGTTGGGATGAGGCTGCTGAAGAGTGGTTCAATCGTAAACGTGAAGAAAAAGCTGCTGGCTAATTCACCTCGTTTAATACTTTTTTTACTATTAATTATAGGTGGGGCTTTATACAGTCCCACTTAAACAGATTTATTTAGGAGCTAAACCATGGCAAAACCAGAAATGCGCGAGCCAATAGAATCAGGTTGTCCTGATGGTTTTCAATACATGCACCCCGCTATGCGTCGTAACTTCGGCCTTTGGGATTATCATGAAGATACACAACCCGGTGTTATGGTTCATATCGCTAAAAATGGCGATAAAGTATGGACTGTAAAAGCAGGTACACAACGTATACTAGACGTATTCTCATTACGCGATCTTATGGATATAGCGGATGAGTTCGCTGATGGTTATATTCGTTTTACGATTCGTAGTAATATCGAATATTACACAGATCAAGAAGCTAAAGTTCAGCCTTTAGTAGATGCACTTAAAGAAAAAGGTTATGCAGTAGGCGGCACTAGAAATTCTGTTGCATCTATTTCGCATACCCAAGGTTGGTTACACTGTGATATTCCAGGTACGGATGCATCGGGCGTAGTTAAGTCTATGATGGATGAGCTGTACGACGAGTTTACTAACTGGAACATGCCTAACCGTGTTCATATTACAACGTCATGTTGTCAGATTAACTGTGGTGGTCAAGGCGATATCGCTATTAACGTACAGCACACTAAACCACCTAAGATAGATCATTCTCTTGTGGGTAATGTATGTGAGCGTCCATCGGTTGTTGCACGTTGTCCTGTTGCGGCGATTCGTCCTGCAATGGTTGACGGTCAACCTTCATTAGAAGTTGATGAGAAGAAATGTATTTGTTGTGGTGCTTGTTACCCTCCCTGTCCTCCTATGCAGATCAATGATCATGAGTTTACTCAGCTTGCAGTTTGGATTGGTGGTAATCACTCAAATGCACGTGGCAAGCCAACATTCCAACGTCTTGTTGCTGCGGGTATCCCGAATAACCCACCTCGTTGGCCTGAAGCGACAGCAATCGTGAAGAAAATTCTTGATTGTTACAAAGAAGGCGCACGTGATTGGGAGCGTATCAACGAGTGGGTTGAGCGTATCGGATGGCCTCGTTTCTTCGAAGTAACAGGTCTGCCTTTTACTAAATATCATATTGATAACTGGCGCGGAGCGCGTGCGAATCTTAATTCGTCTACGCACATTCGCTTTTAAAAGATGTTTCTAACTTTTTTGTTAGTAACAAGTTATTAATAGGATGTAGGAAGTAAAGAATGAAATTTACACTAATGATTAACGAAGGGCCTTATCAGCATCAGTCTGCTGATTCGGCTCTACAGTTTTGTCGTTCAGTATTGGCACAAGGACATGAGATTTTTCGTGTGTTCTTTTACCATGACGGCGTAAACAATGGCTCAAGTTTGAGTGTACCTCCAGGTGATGATCGTTTAATTCAAAAAGAATGGTCTGATCTTTCTAAAGAGCACGATTTAGATTTGGTTATTTGTATTGCTGCGGCTCAGCGTCGTGGTCTTATGGATGCTGATGAGGCAAAACGTCAAGGTTTTGATTCTAATAATATGATCGAAGGTTTTCGTATTTCTGGTTTAGGTCAATTGATCGAAGGTGGAATTGAAGCTGATCGCACTGTCGTATTTGGCGATTAAGGGAGATTAATAAAAATGGCTACAAAAAAATTCATGTTTGTTAATCGCAAAGCACCTTACGGTACGGTTTATGCGCTTGAGTCTTTAGAGGTTGTTTTAATCTCTGCGGCATTTGAGCAAGATGTATCTTTGGCTTTTATTGATGATGGTGTTTATCAGATAACAAAAGGTCAAAATACAGACGGTATTGGTCAAAAGAACTTTTCAAATACCTATAAAGCGCTGGGCGATTACGAAATCAAAAAGCTATATGTATCAAAAGAATCGCTTGAAGAGCGTGGTTTGACTCAAGATGATCTTATGGATCTTGTCTGGGAAGATGAAGATGATGATTGGGCAGAAAAGCCTTCAATTATTATGGTGGATCATTCTGAAATGGCTGCTGTTATGGCTGAACAAGAAGTTACACTAAGTTTTTAGACCCTATTAGACGGAGAATACGAAAATGGCAATGCTACATATTGTAAATAAGTCACCGTTTGAAAAGGTGTCTTTTAGAAGTTGTTTGGATCACGTAAGTAAAGGTGACTCAGTTTTGATGATCGAAGATGCGGCAGTTGGCGCGTTAGATGGCACATCATTTTCTGACAAGCTTAAAACAGCGATGGACGATGTGTCTGTTTATGTTTTAGGTGGTGATCTTGCAGCACGCGGTTTAAGTGAAGATCGTATGATTGATGGTATCAAAACTGTTGATTATGCAGGTTTTGTCGACTTGACCGTAGAAAACGAGACGACACAAAGCTGGCTATAACCTGTATACCAAGCCTCGTTCTTTATAAAGGATGTTTTAGGCAGAGGCAGTACGATTTTTAGCTATTATTAAATTTATATTTGTAATTTATATAAACAAGAGGAAATATTATGTCAACACTCGAGTTAAATGGTGAGACAATTGAACTAGACGAAGAAGGTTATTTAATTGATCTTCCTTCATGGACTCCAGAAATTGGTGCAGCGCTTGCAAAAGCAGAAGACGTTGATTTAACAGACGAACACTGGGATATTATTAACTTCCTACGTGAGTACTATGAAGAGTACCAAATCGCACCTGCAGTACGTGTACTAACTAAAGCAGTTGGTAAACGTCTTGGTAAAGATAAAGGTAATTCAAAGTACCTTTACTCTCTTTTCCCATACGGTCCTGGTAAGCAAGCGTGTAAGTACGCTGGTCTTCCAAAGCCAACAGGTTGTGTGTAAGTCTTTATTTAGACCTTTAGGGTTTTACCCTGAGAATCCATGACTTCACTACGGTACAGGACACAAGCTATTGATTCATCACGGGTTTAAAAAATACTCGCTTAGCCTAAGGGTGAAGCTAAGATTTTTAAAATCCCGTGTAAACCAATAATTTGTGCCCTGTTATCCGCATTGAATTCACGGATGCAGGTTTAAATAAAACGTAAAAGAATGTTGGGGCTGGGTTGTGCAAACAATTCGGTCCTGAGTTCTTTTTCAAAAATTTATACTCTATCTCTATATTAAGTAAGAGCTGTAAGTTTCTGAAAAAGAAGTTAATTTGAATTTAGGAGTTGTATCGTGCAAATGACCATTGGCGTTATTTACGCGGTTTTATTTTGGGCTGCAACACTTGTTTTAGTACTTGGTGTTGCCAATAAAATCCGTATTTACTGGAAAACCCCTGCACCACTAAAAATACCAACGACTCCCGCTCCTGTGACGCAGGGTGGTGTTGTGCTTCGCATGATGCAAGAAGTCTTTCTATTCAAAAGTTTATTCCGTGCAGATAAGTTACTTTGGGTATTAAGTCTCTTATTTCATTACGGTATGTTAATCATTGTTATCCGTCATTTCCGTTATGTTCAAGATCCTGTTTGGGGTGTTGTGCAATTTATTCAGCCTTTTGGTATCTATGCTGGGTTTATATTTATATTGGGTCTTTTAGGTTTAACGATTCGTCGTTTTGTAATAGATCGTGTACGTTACATTACTGCACCTTCCGACATCGCTATGTTGCTTTTGTTGATATTTATTGGTGTATCAGGTTTGATGATGAAATTCGTAAACCCTACCGATATTGTGATGGTGAAAGACTTTTTTAGAGGGTTGGTTGTATTTGATTGGCAGCCTTTGCCGACTGACTGGTTGCTCCTTGTACACCTCGGTTTGGTACTGATCCTGATGTTTATATTCCCTATTAGTAAACTATTGCATGCGCCGGGTATTTTCTTTAGCCCGACGCGTAACCAGATTGATAACCCACGTGAAAAACGCCATCTTGCACCTTGGGCTGCGGAGCTTGAAAAGCAAGATAAGATGTTTTTGGATGAGTTGGATTGATGTTAGTTATCACCTTGGAGAATAATAATGGCTGATTATGAGATACCTGAAGTTGTAGGTGATGATGGCATTTTAGATGTGCCTAATTTACAGCCTGACACGATGAAAGGGCATGGCCCTTGGGTGTCAAAGCCAGATTTTCAAGAGGATATGAATTTCCCCACCGATTTCACAATGCCAGAAGGTGTTGATCATTACGGTGATGCAGATACGCTTGTTGAAAACTGGAAAGAACGCGCACTGGAAAAAATGGGCGATCTTAAAGGGCGTTACCGTTCTTTGCAGGTTTTTCTCGATATTTGTGTAAAGTGTGGTGCTTGTACCGATAAATGTCATTACTACATTGGGACTAAAGATCCAAAAAACATGCCGGTTGCGCGTCAAGACTTGTTGCGAAAAGTCTACCGCCGCTACTTTACCTTTGCAGGTAAATTCTTTGGTAAAATCGGTATGCCAGGATTTGTAGGTGCAGCTGAATTAACCGAAGATGTGGTTAAAGATTGGTATAACTATTATCACCAATGCTCACAATGTCGTCGCTGTTCAGTGTTCTGTCCTTACGGTATTGATACGGCTGAAATTTCAATGGCGGCGCGTGAGATTCTTGATCATATCGGTATGGGTCAAAAATACTGTACAGAGATCATGGGCAAGCTTAATAAGATCGGTAATAACTTAGGTCTTCCAGAAGCAGCACTTGCAGATACATTAGAAGGCTTAGAAGAAGATATTTTTGATGAGACTGGCGTTGAAGTTAAAATGCCACTTGATAAGAAAGGCTCTGACATTTTGCTGATAACACCTTCGGCTGATTTCTTTGCAGAGCCTCACGTTGATGGTTTGATGGGCTATGCAAAAGTATTTCATGAGTTAGGTTTGGATTACACGTTAAGCTCGTATGCATCAGAAGGTGCTAATTTTGGTATGTTTATCGGCAGTTACGAAAATATGCGTAAGGTTTCGCTAAGAATTCGTAAAGCAGCTTTAGACCTGGGTGTAAAACGTATCGTATTTGGTGAATGTGGACATGCATGGCGTGTTGCTTACAACTTCTTAAATACCTTGGCAGGGCCCTTTGATTTTCTTGATCAAAACTACCCAATTCCACAGCATATCTTAGAAATTACTGAACCTGCATTAGCGGCCGGTAAACTCAATATAGATAAATCAGTGAATGACGATATGGTATTGACGTTCCATGATTCTTGTAATATCGCGCGTGGTTCACGTATGGGTGCTAAACCCGGTGGACAGTTTGATCTGCCACGTAATGTCATTAAAGCGGTCTGTAATAACTTTGTAGATATGCCTGCAGATACCATTAACGATGCAACATTTTGTTGTGGCGGTGGTGGTGGAATCCTCACGGATGACTTGATGGAAATCCGTGTAAAAGGCGCGCAACCGCGCATGGAAGCATTAAAGCATGTGACAGAGCATCATCAAGTAACGCACATGGCAGCAATTTGTGCTATCTGTAAATCACAGTTTACCAAAGTCATTCCTTATTATGGCTTTACCATGGATATGATCGTGAGTGTCCATCAGCTTGTGAGTAGTGCGATTGTTCTTAAAGGGCAATTAAGCAAAGAAGAAATTGAAGCACGTGATGCTGCTGAAGAGGCTGAGTGGGCAG
>CAZMWD010000002.1:9614-21963 GCA_964569685.1 uncultured Cocleimonas sp.
TGATTCATCAAGTAAATAAAGAATTTTAGATTAACTTATCCGATCTATTAGATTGGTATTTGAGCAAGGAGAACAAGCATGGCAACTTCACCTGATGATAAATCACTAGAAGGGTACACGTTTAGACGTTATGAAGAAGGCGACGATACTTGGGGTAATATGGGAGAGCATATCTTCCAAGAAGATACTTCTTATAAGTGTCCTACTTATATCCAAAAAACACCTCCTTGTCAGGGCAGTTGTCCTTCAGGTGAAGATATACGTGGTTGGTTGCAAATTGTACGTGGCATAGAAAAGCCCACAGGCGATATGAGCATGCAAGAATATGCATTCCGTCGCTCTACTGCAGCGAACCCATTCCCATCAATGATGGGTCGTGTTTGTCCAGCACCTTGTGAAGATGGTTGTAACCGTAACGATGTTGATGATTTTGTGGGTATTAACTCAGTTGAACAATACATTGGTGATCAAGCCACAGCAGCAGGTTTAACCTTTGATGATTCTGCACCTAAAAGCGGCAAGAAAGTCGCTATCATCGGTGGTGGTGTTGCCGGTATGGCAGCTGCTTATCAGCTTCGTAAAATGGGTCATGTGTCTACTATTTTTGATGATCACCCACAATTAGGCGGTATGGCGCGTTACGGAATTCCTGGCTATCGTGTACCTCGCGACAGTATGGATGCAGAAATTGCACGTATTACCAACATGGATGGTGTTGATGTAAAACTAAACACTCGTGTAGGTAAAGACGTAACAGTAGAGTCATTAGAAAAAGATTACGATGCGGTGCTTTGGGCCTTAGGTTGTAAAAATGGTCGTGGCTTATTTGTTGATAACTGGGATGATGTTCCAAACGCAATTACAGCGGTCGATTTTCTAGAAGCCTTTAACTTAGGTGATATGAAATACACCGCACAAAAAATTGTGTGTGTTGGTGGTGGTGATACGTCTATCGACGTGGTATCTGTTTCTCGTCGTATTGGTACATTGGCAGATTACACTGAAAAAGGTGAAGATTCTGCAACCGGTAAAATTAAGCACGATGCAGAACCTGCTAGCAAAGTACCTTGTGAAGTGACTTTAACGTCATTATTCCCATTAGATCAAATGACAGCGGCGGAGCATGAGGTACAAGATGCACTCATTGAAGGTGTCACGATTCTTACCGAAGTGATGCCAACAGAAATTATTGTTAATGACGAAGGCCGTGCCATTGCACTAAAAGTGGTTGAAGCGGTAATGGAAGGTAATATACCTAAGCCAAAAGAAGGCGGAAAAGAGACGATTATCGAAGCTGATTTAATTGTATCTGCAATCGGTCAGTTTGGTGATCTTGAAGGTGTTGAAGAATACGGTAACGATCGTAATGCGATTGATGCGGATAACTTCTATCAAGTACCGGGTAAAGAAGGTCACTTCGTAGCAGGCGATATTGTTCGTCCGCATCTATTAACAACAGCGATTGGTCAGGCATCGATTGCTGCTGAAACCATTAACCACTTCTTGACTCAAAAAGATGAGAAGATGAATAAGCGTCCTAAGGTTGATAAACATCACTTTGACTTATTAGACAAGTTAAAAGAATATGACCTTAGCCCTGTTGATTATGACGAAGGCAAAGAAGAAGACCTACGTGGTACAGATACCGATAACTACGCGGTACATAACTACGATGATCGTTCGGAGCATGAAATTGTTGAATCGAGTGAGTTATTCTTAGGTCACTTCGAGAAAGTGGCGCGTAATAAGCGTACTGAAGATGTGCCCAGTAAAGACGATGTATTAGGTCACTTTGTAGAGCGTATGAATGGGCTTGAAGAAGAGCAAGTCGTTGGCGAAGCAGAGCGTTGTATGAGTTGTGGTCTTTGTTTTGAATGTGATAACTGTGTTATTTACTGTCCGCAAGATGCCGTTTTCCGTGTAAAGAAAGATCAATCAACAACCGGTCGTTACGTTGATACTGACTACGACAAGTGTGTGGGTTGTCATATCTGTGCAGATGTTTGTCCTACGGGTTACATCGAAATGGGTCTTGGTGGTTAATACACCACTTCATTGTTTGTTGTTTGGTAGAGCATAACCCGTTTATTTATAACGGGTTTATGTACGCGTAAACAGGATAGATTATGTTCAGTAAATTATTTAAAATCAGCGCCTTATCTCTGTTAATGGTTGTCATTTCTATTGGTGGTCTTACTGCTTGTGATAGTCAGCAGCCCCCTGAGTTGATGAAAGCAGTCAAACAGTTTGATACTGATAAGGAACTGCAAGATCATCTTTCACATATTCGTGTCGATCATATGGAGCGTTTATTACATAAGCGTGATGAGACGGTATACAAAGGTATTCGTACTAAAAACGATAGTCTGAAAGCATGCATTAACTGTCATGTGCCAGAACAGCATAATGGTAAAGTACTTAGGCATACCGACCCAGAACATTTCTGTTCGACCTGTCATAATTATGTGGCGACACAGTTAAATTGTTTCCAATGTCATGTTGACCATCCTAATAAGGGAAATCAAGTAGCAGAAGCACCTAACGATAGTGTGCATAAAGATGCGATGTCGCAACAAAATAGTTTACAAAAGCCTAGCGATAAAGCACTTGTTGAGCAATTAAAACTAGAACTAGCAAAAAACAGTACAGACTTAGATGTTAAAGGGATCAATCAAACAAAGAAAATGGAAGAAGTAGCAACAGGAGATGCACAATGAGTAACATCAATTCCTACCGCCGAAAATTCCTAACCGGTCTTGCGGGAACAGCAGCCGCAGCCACTGCAATTACCATTGCACCCGGTATTGTTTTACGTGAAGTAAGCGCAAAATCTGCCGACGAAGCTATTACCGATGCGAAACGCTGGGGTATGTTAATTGATATTAATAAACTCGGCGAAGAAGGTAGTGATGCAATGGTATCCGCCTGTAAAAAAGAGCATGGTTGGGGTGATGACCCAAAATCTAACGATGCTCAGCAAGCTCAATGGATTCGTACAGTTAAAGTCACTGAAAAAATGACCGGTCATACCATGAGTTTGCCGGTTATGTGTCAACATTGTGAAACAGCACCCTGTGTGGATGTATGCCCAACGGGTGCTTCAATGAAACGTGTTGACGGTATAGTACTCGTCAATAAACATATTTGTATCGGTTGTCGTTATTGCATGATGGCCTGTCCTTATAAAGCACGTAGTTTCGTACACGAAGATATAATCGATCAAAAACCAAGTACGCCTCGTGGTAAAGGCACGGTTGAATCCTGTAGCTTATGTGTTCATCGTATTGACGTTGGGAAATCGCCTGCCTGTGCTAGCGAGGTATCCCATGCTGTTTTATTTGGTGATTTAAATGATCCGAGCAGTAAAATTAGTCAAGCATTGAAAAAACACGGTGGTACTCAAATTCGTGCCGATCTTGGTTTAAATACTGGCGTTAGATACTGGGGAATATAGTGATCCTTGATTCCTCAGTTGATCACTTATCAGACTCAAAAATACTAATGATTAATTTTATAGCAATCACTCTTTTGTACCTATATGAAATGGTGAAAACGTTACAGAAAAAATTGCACAGTTGTATTGGCGTATTGCGTTGTTGTAACTTAATGGAAGGTGGGGGCCATTCCATTAAGTCACGCCTAGCACTACACCAATACAACAGCACACTATTTCCTGTTCAACTAAGGACTCAAGGATAAGCATGGCAACTAAAGCAATATTTACTGAAGTAAAAAACAACGGTATTGGCTACTGGGCTTTATTGGGCTTATTTGGTTTATTAGTATTAGGGGGTGCGGCTGCATTTATGTATATGCATCAAGGCCATTACCTTACCGGTATGAATAATCAGGTGGTGTGGGGTATGCCCCATGTCTTTGCTATTTTCTTAATTGTGGCAGCCTCTGGTGCTGCCAATATAGCAACTATTGGAACCGTCTTTGGTAAAAAAATATACCAGCCTTTAGGTCGATTATCTGCTTTTTTAGCAGGCGCATTACTGGTCGGTGGCTTGCTAGTTTTATTACTTGATCTTGGCAGTATTCATCATGTGATAGAAATGGCAAAAGGTGCGCTAAATTTCAAATCAATTTTTGCATGGAATATGATTCTTTATTCTGGCTTTATAGGCATCATCGCCGTTTATTTATGGACCATGATGGATCGTAATAAATTAGCTAAAAAACTCTATAAGCCTGTCGGTATATTTAATATGTTCTGGCGCTTTATGTTGACCATGGGTACAGGTTCTATTTTTGGTTTTCTAGTTGCTCGTCAGTTTTATGATGCGGCGATACTGGCTCCGTTATTTATCGTAGCGTCCTATGTGTTCGGTACGGCAATCTATACGCTGGTGCTTATGGCATCATTTAAAATGACGGGTCGTGAACTCGGTGATTCAATATTAAATAGATTACGTTATACCTTAGCTATATTCATCGTGCTTGTTTTATTCTTTGAGCTGGCGCGTCATTTAACTAATTTGTATGCTACCGAGCATCATGGTGTTCAAGCCTATATTTTGGCAGGTGATAATAAGTTCACAACATTGTTTTGGTGGGGACAGATTGTTATGGGTAGCTTAATTCCATTGTTTTTGATTTGGTGTACCAAACTAAAGAATAACCGAACGGCACTCGTTACTGCTGCGATTCTTGCCATCATTGGTGGTTTGATTCAGATTTATGTTATTTTGGTCGGGGGACAATCCTACCCATTGGTATTATTCCCGAATGCAGAAGTATCAAGTAGCTTCTTTGATGGCGTAAATAATGCATATACTGCAACGTTCCCAGAAATAATGTTGGGAGTAGGTGGTTTTGCACTGGCGATAGCACTGGTCATCGTTGGGGTTAAAGTATTAAGATTACTACCTACCACGTTAGCAGATTCTGTTGCTGATCCACACCACAAAGCATAATACGTTTTAGTTTATTTCCGAGAAAAATAATTTTAAAAGGCCCTTGCAGAAATGTGAGGGCTTTTTTGTTTGAATTACAGCTATACTTATATAAACATACTTTTCGTGCAAATATCTTAATCATCATTTAATTATTATGAAAAAATATCTACTTATTATCTTCGCGATTACATTAGTCTCTTGTTCTACACATCAGACGGGTAACTTAGAAAATAGATTAGGCTATTATCCACCCGTATCATCTAAAATAATTTTAAAGCAAGTCTTGAAAGTCGGAGTGGATAAAGCAGGGCTTTATATTCAAGATGGAGAAGTGACAGGTAACTCCCACAGTCGTTTTAAACCGTTTTGTTATATTCGTTTTGTGAATGTAAAACAAAATGGAGGAACGATTAAGCCTGATACTTTCATAATAAAAAATAGCCGTATTGAAACGAGACTCATCGCTAAACATAAACCTATCCTCACACCTTATGGGCTTATCACTTATCGGCTGGCTGATAGTACACCTTCGGATATTTTGGAGGTGATTACAATGCGAATAGTGTCCGCAAAACAACCGACTGTTTATTTACTGGAATGTGGCGGGGTGGAAAATAGCCCTTCGCAAGTAGAACCACCCACTATGGCAGAGTTACGTCAAGCAATGGGTAATATTATGTCACTGAAACTGCCTTAGTTGATACTATATGCTTAGTAATATTCGTATTGTACTCGTTCGCACGTTTCACCCCGGTAATATTGGCTCTACTGCCCGTGCGATGAAAACAATGGGTTTGACTGATCTGCATTTAGTTTCGCCACTTGATTTTCCATCGGAAGAAGCAATTAAATTGGCAGCAAGCGCGGATGATGTCTTGGAAAATGCGACAATTCATAATAACTTATATGATGCTTTAAAAGAGTGCAGTGTTGTTATTGCGAGTACTGCAAGACCTAGAGGCTATGACTTACCTGAATTAAACCCAGAACAATGCGCCCAGATGTTACTTGCAGGCGTGCAAAAAAATCACAAAGTCGGGCTAGTGTTTGGTCCCGAACGTATGGGCTTATCAAATGATGATTGTCAACTAGCAAAATACCGCGTTTCTATTCCGACTCATCCTGATTATTCGTCGTTAAACTTAGCGGCAGCCGTGCAAACATTAAGCTACGAGATTTATAAAGAGTCGATTGTGGGTGATGAGCAAATAATAAGGGAAGGCTTAAAACGTGATTTTCCCAGTACTGAGAATGTCGAACGATTTTATCAACACCTTGAAGAGACGTTAATGGATTCGGGGTTTATTATAAAAAATCATCCGGGTGAAGTAATGCAAAAATTCCGTACCTTATTTGATCGCGCCGAAATGGATGTAAATGAATTGAATATTTTACGTGGGGCATTGGCATCGGTGCAGAGAAAAAACTTAGGAAAGAATAATAGCTGACATTATTATTGCCATGTATTAGCGTCGTATTTAATTGATACAATCCATTGTGCTGATTACTCTTCCAAAAAGTGCTCTAGCTTGATTATTACTACGTTGTATTCCCTCTCCTTAGCAGAGGGTGTTGTAAAAGTATGTTTTGTAGGTTGGTGCTGAGGAACGAAGCCCAACATGACGTTGATCGTTGGGCTTCGCAATCTCAGCATCAACCTACAATGGGCCTTTTTGCGACACCCTCTAGCAAGGGGGGTTAGGAGGGGATAGAATGCCGAAATATTCCTCTCCCCTAAGGGGTACTGAAAATAGTCCTGCTAGGGAGAGGACTAATTTGTCATTATTATTATTAAGACTAGATTAAACAAACGTTTCACACCCTTCTAGGGTGGGATCAAAACCACGTTCTAAGAACGTGTAATTTTATTTTTCATAGCTTGATTTAATTTTCAGTAAATATCCCACTACCTCTTTTAAATTAGCATCTTTAGCATAATTTATGGCTGTTTCTTTAGACTTTGTTTTTAGTTGAGGGTCAGCTCCACAGGCAATTAACGCTTTGGTTAGTTTTAGACTATGTTGGGCGGCCAGCATTAAAGGGGTAATACCATATTTATCTTGGGTGTTACAGTCAGCGCCTGCTTCAATAAGTAATGGAACAAGTGTGTTAATTCGTTCTTCATTATCTTGGAAAAGTACTTGGTGGAGCGCGGTTCTTTGGGTATCAATAGATTTTGTATACAGGTTTTTACCTTCTTGTATTAATTTGATAGCACGTTTCGTATCAAAACTACGAATCGCTTGGATTAATAAAGGATCTTTTTCTTCTGTTAGCCAATCTTTTTTAATATCTACATCACTTGTATCATATTGATATTTATTGTATTTACCCCAACCGTTGGGCAATTTAATGGCATCTCCGGGTATGACTGGTTTTTTAAATATTTGATGAAGTGGAGCTGTGCAATAAACGATATATTTTTTAAGAGCGTCTACTTTAAAATTTCTCTTTTGGCTGAAAATATAATAATTACCAATAGCCACATTGTAGTCTGATGCGTTACCCAATAATGTGAGTGCCTTGCTAGCATCTTGTTCTGTTTCATATTCATAGATAGTCGCATTAATACTTTTCTTCATTGCTGTTTGAAATAGAGCTTCTTTATAATTTTTATCACCGTTATTCCTTTCTAGTTCTGCTAGTTTATGAAGAATGTCGTCAAAATTAGATAAACGATAGGTGCGAATTTTAGAATATTCGATTTTAAATATTTGATAGGGTTTATTATGTTTTTCTGCTGATTCTTGGCTTAATGAATGTATATCATATTGTGAATAAACTGAAGTTTCTATGCTCATTGAACGGAAGCCTAGTTCCCCCATTTGTTGGACAAAATCCTCTCCAGAACATAATTCGTTTGCAGATAAGTTGAAGCTAAACGTGTAAGTAAAGAGCAGTAGTAGTGACAGAGTGACCTGTTCAAATTTTTTAATTAGGTTGTTTTTACATTGAGTCATTTTAGCTTTCACATCGCCTTAATTTTTTCCAACTGCTGTTCCAGCTGCTGTAACGCTACTTGTTGCTCTTCCGCTTGTTTACGCACTTGAGCGACGACATTCTCAGGTGCTTTATCCGTAAAGCTAGGGTTGTTTAAACGTCCTTCTAAACCAGAAAGTCCCTTCTGGATTTTTTCAATTTCTTTATTTAAGCGTGCTGTTTCTGCGTCTTTGTCGATTAAACCAGCCAATGGAATTAATACATTCATTTCACCACACAAGGCAGTAGCCGAATCCGGTGCGATTGCATCGCTTGCTAACCATTCAGAAGATTCAATTTTTGCCAATGAATTGATGAAAATGGCATTGTTTTCAAAATAGCTTTTATCGGTGTCTGTCCAGTTTTGTAATAAAATAGGCAGTGGTTTACTGGGTGGAATATCCATTTCAGAACGAATTTTACGAATGCCGATAATAAATGTTTTTACCCATTCTAATTCGGTGTTAGCGTCTTCGTCGATGGCTTGTGTGTCAACCTTAGGGTAGGGCTGTAGCATGATACTGTCGCCACTGATATGAGTTAAAGGCTTAATCGTCTGCCATACCTCTTCTGTAATAAACGGCATAATCGGGTGCAATAAGCGCAGTAATGTTTCGTATACCGTCACTAACGTTTGGCGTGTGCCACGTTTTTCTGCATCGCTACATTTATCAGAGAATAAAATCGGTTTGGATAATTCTAGATACCAATCACAATATTCGCCCCACGTAAATTCATAGAGTGCTTTAGCCGCTAGATCAAAACGGTAGGTTTCAAAATGTTCGGTGACTGCTTGCGTGGTGGTTTGTAATAGAGAAATAATCCAGCGATCAGCTAACGATAAGGTAACAGCATCGGATGAATTTAAACCGACATCTTTGTCTTCGGTTTGCATCAATACATAACGCGCCGCATTCCATATTTTATTACAGAAATTGCGATTGCCTTCGATACGTTGTAAATCAAAACGCACATCGCGCCCATGGGATGCTTGCGATGCAAAGGTAAAACGCAATGCGTCTGTGCCATAAGCGGGTATGCCATCAGGGAAATGTTTTTTGGTGGATTTTATGATGCCGTCTTTTTTATGATCTTGCATCATATTCGCTGTGCGTTTTTCTAATAAATTTTCCAGCGTAATACCTTCGATAACATCAATCGGGTCAATCACGTTACCCTTTGATTTGGACATTTTTTGTCCTTCAGAATCACGCACTAAACCATGCATATAAACTTCTTTAAACGGTACTTCGCCATCCATGAACTTCATTCCGAACATGATCATGCGCGCTACCCAGAAAAAGATGATGTCAAAACCTGTGACTAATACATTGGTGGGATACCATGTTTTAAGTGCATCGGTTTTATTGGGCCAACCCAGTGTAGAAAAAGGCCACAGTGCGGATGAAAACCATGTATCAAGAACATCATTGTCTTGGCGCAAAACAATATCGCTACCAAGATTGTATTTTTCACGTACCAATGCGTCTGTTTTACCCACGTAGATTTTGTCGTTTTCATCATACCAAGCGGGAATGCGATGTCCCCACCAGAGTTGACGTGAAATACACCAATCTTGAATATCGTTCATCCAACTGAAATACATATTTTTGTAATTATCAGGCACGAATTTGATTCTGCCATCTTTAACCGCTTCAATCGCGGGTTTGGCAAGCGGTGCTATTTTCACATACCATTGATCGGTAAGATAAGGTTCGATTACGGTATTGGAGCGATCACCACGTGGCACCATTAAGGTATGGTCTTTAATTTCTTCTAAAAGCCCAAGTGCATCAAGATCGGCAACGATTTGTTTACGTGCATCGTAACGATCAAGCCCTTGGTATTTTTCGGGTGCGTTTTTATTAACGGCGGCATCAACCGTAAATATATTTATTTTTTCTAGGTTGTTACGTTCGCCCACTTCGTAATCGTTAAAATCATGTGCGGGGGTTATTTTTACACAACCTGTGCCTTTTTCAGGGTCGGCGTGTTCATCTGCCACGATAGGAATTAGTCGTCCCACTAAAGGCAATAAGATGTTTTTGCCGACTAAATGTTGGTAACGCTCATCCGTTGGGTGAACGGCAACGCCGGTATCACCCAGCATCGTTTCAGGTCGCGTCGTTGCAACAACTAAGTATTCATCCGTTGCATTGCCGGCATCATCCGCAACCGGATAACGGAAATGCCACATATGTCCTTGTTCTTCTTCGTTAAGTACTTCAATATCAGAAAGCGCGGTGTGTAGCACCGTATCCCAATTAACCAAACGTTTGCCACGATAAATTAAACCTTCATCATAAAGCTGTTCAAATACATCGGTGACGGATTCTGATAAGCCTTCATCCATCGTAAAGCGTTCGCGTGACCAATCCGGCGATGCGCCTAAGCGACGTAATTGTTGGGTGATTTTACCGCCTGATTCTTCCTTCCATTGCCACACGCGTTTAATAAATTCATCACGCCCAAGATCATGGCGGTTTTTACCTTCGGCGTTGAGTTGACGCTCCACTACCATTTGCGTTGCGATGCCCGCGTGATCAGTGCCCGGTTGCCATAAGGTGTTATCGCCTTTCATACGGTGATAACGAATCAGCGCATCCATAATGGTATCTTGAAACGCATGCCCCATGTGCAATGTGCCAGTGACATTAGGTGGTGGAATCATGATGCAATAAGGATCAGCACCTTCTTTTTCAGAAGGAGAAAAGTAGTCGTTATCCTCCCATGTTTGATACCAACGTTGCTCGATGTCTTGCGGGTTGTAAGTCTTATCCATTATACGTCTGAAAGCTAAAGTAAAGGACAGGATTATTAGTCCTTGAGAGCTTGAGTACAAGTGCTTTTTGAGAAATTACAGCAATATTAACGTTCGCAAAAAATGGGGGGTTTGATTGCTTATTAAAAAAGAGAAGAATTAAGCAGTTGCTTTGGTTTTTTTAGGGTATAAATGCCCAACCGATGCATCGCTGTCTTTATCGCAGCTTTTTTCTGCACGAATGGCAAACGCACGTCCAACAGGGCTATTATTTGTTTGGCCGATTGCATTTTCGATGTCATCAATGCGTGAATTGAGTTCGGCAAGATGCGAAGGTACAGAGTAACGTTGTTGTGCAAGTGCCTTCATTTTAGGGTCGCCCGCATGTACAAGATTATGTGCCACAGGAATATGATCGGTGTTATTCATGTGTGAAGTATATCGTGAGACACGATAGGAGGCATTTTGATACGACAGACGGTAGCTGTACTATTTTGTGCGTTTAATTGTTAGTGTTTATTATTAGCAAGTAATGATGTGCCGTATTTGTTTTCTAATATCTCTATAAACAAGGATGCACCTTTGGCAACGTTTTCAACCCAATCGTCGGAGGCATCGTCGTCGGTACTGTCGGTCACGTATTTGTAGCATTCAAAATGGGTACTGTGATGCGCGCATACCTTGTGCAGGGCATAGCCTTCCATGTCGATTAGGTCAATCTCAATATCCAAGCCTTCAAGCTGTAATTCTGAATCAGTTACAAATGAATCACCCGATGCCAGCACGATACCTTTTGCATTGGGTAATTTTTCTTCCATGGCAAAAGGTGTTACACCACGAGGAACGCCTAAACCGCGTACATCCATATCACGTTGAATAAAGGTTTCAACCTTAAGTAAGCCAGTTTTTCCGCTTACTGTTCCCGCCGTTCCGTAATTAATTACAAGGTCGGGCTTGTGAAATAAGATGGCTTCATAAAGGCTGATTGCAGCGTTTAATTTACCCACGCCGGTATGAATGACAGGCGCAAATTGCTCAAGATCAGGGGTTTCCATATCCAGTGCGGCGACGATAATATATTTTGAAGGTATTGGCATGTCCTTAATTTAACCGCCTTCAAATTCACATAATGAAAAAACAGCGCAATCCTGTTCTTCTTTTAATTTTTTACTACCACCTAAATCAGGTAGGTCAACAATAAAACAGCTTTCAATAATATTGCCATCTAATTGACGAATTAGTTTAACGGCTGCTGCTGCCGTACCCCCCGTTGCGATTAAATCATCAATCAGCAAAATTCGATCATTGGGTTTAATGCAGTCGGTGTGTACCTCAATACTGTCTTCGCCATATTCTAATTGATACGATTGGGAGATTGTATCGCCGGGTAATTTTCCCGCTTTTCTAATCGGAATAAAACTTGCACCAAGCTCATAAGCGACGACTGTGCCGAAGATGAAGCCTCGTGCTTCAATACCCGCCACCGCAGTAATATTTTGATTGAGATAACGATGTACAATCGTGTCTATGGTCATTCTTAACGCGATTGGGTCTTCCAACAAAGTCGTTATGTCGCGGAATTGAATACCGGGTTTCGGATAGTCGGGGATGGTGCGTATGGATGCTTTTATGATGTCTCGCATAGGTGTTTACCGCTATTTTAGATGGGGTTTTAGGCTAACGATTATTTAATTTAGATGCAAGTTTT
>CAZMWD010000003.1:0-9057 GCA_964569685.1 uncultured Cocleimonas sp.
CCAGTACTTGCAAATATAGGCGATAAAAAGCGTTATTTATTAGCGTGTAACTATTGCCACAATGATGATTCGATGCATCGTGGCTATCAAACGCCAATTCTAGAAGGGCAAAAAATAGGCTACTTTAAAGAAACTATGCTGGCCTTTAAAGAAGGAGAGCGTGTTAATGATCACTACAATTTAATGCGTGGGTTATCTGCAAAATTAACAGAAGACGAAATAAATGAATTGGCAGAATATTATTCAGCCAAACCCTATGAAGAAGAATAAATGAGTGACTCCTGAAGGTACTCACTAGCATTTTTCTGGACTAAACTAATTACACTTAAATTTCCATGCATGCATACAGTTGCCTGCCTTATCCTTACTAGTTGTCGCCAACGTGGCGATTGCGATTGGTTATTAAAGTCCTGACTATAGAGAGCATATGAGCAATATAAGCGAATCAAAACAATCCCCCATTCTAAATAATACATTGAGATTGGCGATCATTATCTTCATGGCAATCGCTTGTTATTTCATGGTGATGTTTATGGTCAATATGGGTAGCGATATGTCTAAAATGACAAAATCCGTCGTGCAAATGAGTAATGACGTACATATTATGACCAAAGACATGACGGGCATGGCAAAAGAAATGACCACGATGGCATCGAGCATGGTAGAAGGTCAGGAAAAAATGGGTAATGATTTTTCAGGTGTGGCGAAGAACATGGGCATAATGACGGTAAGTATGGGAAATATGAGTCGTGATATGAATGGTCTAGGTAAAAATATTGGTGGCATGAGTACTCATATGGCACAGATGAACCAATCAATGGGGCGTATGAGTCAGGATATGGCGCAAATGAATCAATCCATGGGGTTGATGCAACGCGATATCAATAAATTTACAAAGCCTGAGAATATTATGATGCCGTTTATGCGTTAAATTACCACCACTTGTTATCAAAAATCCCTGAAGTTAATGTAGATTAATATCTTTCTCAGTGCTCTATGTTAAATTTTTTTCAATGTTTTCTTTTAAATGGTCTATACATATAAGAACAATAAATATGTTGGGTAACTGAAAGAAAGTTTCTAGAAATAATAAAGATGACTGTTTTTTTGATTTTTTTATAAAATAACTCCTTTAATTTTAACCAAGAGAAGCCCCAAATGAAAAAAAGTAACAAGACGTTAAGTGTTTTCGCAAGTATATTTTTACTTGCGAGTTTTATTTTTAGCCCCTTAAGTGTTGTTTTTGCTGATGATGCAGCTGCGGCACCTAAAGAAGCCGCAACCGAAGAAGCAAGTGCTGATGTTAAAAAAGTAAAAGACGGCGATGCGGAAAAAAAGAAAGGTAAAAAAGACGAAGAGCCTGATTGTGATTAACTCTTTTTGTTTAACTGTTTAATAATACTTACGGTAACTATTTACTTACATTTTGATCAAAATAGTTGCGAATCCCAAAATTATAGAAAAGGAATATTAATATGATTATACGAACAATGTCAGTTTTACTCGCGTTATTTATTCTCGCCCCTACAGTATCATCCGCCGCAGATCGTAAGATGGTGATTCAAGTAAATAGCAGTGATCCAATGACCCAGAGAATGGCGTTAAACAGCGCAAAAAACCTTAAAAAAATGATTGGAAAAGATAAGGTAGATGTAGAAGTGGTTGTTTATGGCCCTGGTATTGGAATGCTATCAAAATCGGGTGATTCTGCTCATAAAGTGAAAAGCATGATTGAGCATGGCATTAGAGTCAGTGTTTGTGGTGGCGCTTTGACAGTTTATGCTAAGCGTAATGGTGGTAAAGAGCTGGATGTTATTGATGGTATAACTAGAGTACCAACGGGTGCTATCCGCATTTTAGAATTGCAAGAACAAGGGTACGCTTATCTGCGCCCTTAAAATGCAATAAAGGCATTAAGGAGAGCCTGATTAAGTCCATAATGTGCCAGATACCATATGACCTTCGGTAAAAACAACGCCGAATAAATCAAATGCGATCATTTTTATCATATTAGTCAGCTTCCCATTTAGGTGTTTTTCCTGAAATGGGAAGCTGAACTATGCAAAGCTTAGTACTAATTCGCCTGATAAGGCGATACTCGAACTTAGCGTGTCTATTATCAGTGACAGTGTTTTATTTATTCCCGTTCAAAATATCCCGATAAGATTGCTCTCTAAACATAGAATCCATAATTTTGACGCTGGGCATCTGCAAACAGTTATTAAGTACTTTTGGACCGTGGATAAATAATAAATCCGGTCTTACGTTAACGTGGGGCATCCCGCCTTCTGCTGCGCACTTGCTTTCCCATTCGATTAATACGAGGTATTCGGCGGGAACAGTGTAGCCTTCCCAGACTTCTGCGGTGCGTTTTAATTTGCT
Organism: uncultured Cocleimonas sp.; assembly: GCA_964569685.1. Classification (GTDB taxonomy): domain Bacteria; phylum Pseudomonadota; class Gammaproteobacteria; order Thiotrichales; family Thiotrichaceae; genus Cocleimonas. The sequence continues at coordinate 2,383 of CAZMWD010000003.1, forward strand.
ACCAGAGCTATCTTTCATATCTTCCATCATTGATTCAACGGTGGCGTGACCGCTTCCTAGTGTGGAGAAGCCAATGCGTTTTAAAATTTGGTAACCAATCATGCCGTTGGTGGATTTTAAACCTTCCATAGTGGCGATTTCGCCTTCTTCAAACTCGGCTTCTTTACCGGGACGAATTTTGTGGGTTGCCATGACCATGACTGTTTTTCCCGAATCTACGGCGTAACCAGCGGCTTTTCCTTCGGCATTTTTGCGCAACCATTGTGTCATTGAAACCAGTGAGGGCAAGCTACTTTTTACGATACGGTAGATGGGCTCTTCTGGACCTTCTAGCAACACATCGCCACATTTTGCACAGGTATCCACGACTATATCTTCAAATGTTTCGTGGAAGTTTTCGTGAGCTTCTACGGAATCCCAAAAGGTGATTTGGTCAATCCAGATATGGGATAGTGTTTGTGTCATATCGGTGCTTGCTTCCCAGCGCATACCCATTGGGCAACTGCCAAGTTGCTTCATTAAATCGAAGCCACTAAAGCCGGGTGTGAGTGATGTTGCGAGGCACATTTTAGAACTTGCCTGCTTCATCATGCTCAGTAAGTTAGGATCATTTTTAACAAGTACTTTGTTAATAGCAACATACAAAGGTGATTTTGGCTCGGCATCGTAGAGTTTTTTGAGATTCATTTGATTTTTTTCCTAGTTCAAGAAGTAAGTGATTCTATTTGCTCCTAATCTTCCACTATTAGATGGAGGAAATGAAGGAACATATTAATATTGTATATGATAATCAATCACTAACCCACGTTCATCGGCAGATATTTTTTGTTGGAATTTGCCTGATATTGCGCCGATAGATTTAAACAGTGCAACCGCCTCTTGCTGCTCTTTTCCTGTTTTTTTATTTTTTGATGCTGGCATGGCTTTTATGATTTTTGCAAGCTTTTCATAGTAGCGTTTACCATCCATAGAAAAGAATAGGATATTTGCTTTTTTAGTTTTGTAATCGACTAGTTTAGGTGTGTCATTACCTATCATAATATTGAGTTTTTTATCACCTTGGCTGAGTGAAATAGGCGGTAGCTCGATGCCTTTGCTGGGTATTAACGCTTTAGGGATAGTGATGGCTTTACCGTCGGCAGGCACCTTTAGCTTTGCAAAACCGGGGTTTAATATTGCTAACATTGAAACGAGGCTGGCAGGATTATCCGTACCTACGGATAGAAAAGCATCCACTTTTTTGGGTTGTGCATTTTCATCAAATTCTATTTCATCGATAGATAAATACAGCGATTTTAGTTGAGTTAGCCCCATATTCATAGCCATCATCATGCCCCCCATCGTTTTGCGAATTTTTAGTGGGTCTATTGCTTTGCATTTATGTTTTTCGGCAGAGTCCGCGAGGAAAGAGCTGTACTGCGTGAGAGCTTGGCTTAAATTTGCAACGTTAATATTGATGCCCAAATCCATAATGGCATTTTCTGTGCGCTTGTCGATATTAGTGTTGTTCGCAAGCGTTTGCAAAACGGCACTTACAAGAGGCGATGTTTTAAAAACCAGCTCGTAATCCATGTTGTTTAATTGTAAATCTTTTGTGCCAAATAATAGGGCGGGTATATTGTCAATGTGTTCTTGGGCAACATTTAAGCAGGCATTAAATGCTTTTTCATCAAACTTTTTATGGGTAGAATTTTTAGCATTTTTAACAAGTAAGGGTTTTAGTTTTCCGAAAAGGGTTTGTAAATTAAGGAAGCCATCGCCAAATCCAGAGTATTTATTTTTTGTTAAAAAGCTATCCCAGTCTTTTGCGGAATAAGACTTTTCGGGTGATGATTGCCCGATAAGGTGATTGATAATGGTTTCTTTTTTGTCAGATGGAAAAACAGAGAGGGCAATGTGGTCTTTTATAAGTACCGCCACAAATGTTAGTTCGGATTCTTTATCCTGATTGATGAAACAATCATAATCACCACATTTACTGAGTTCCAGTTTGTAATCAGAGCGTGTTTCAGCACGTTTTAATGTGGCAAGAATCGCGTCTTTGTTGGCTATACCTAAACGTATGATAGGCGTTGTTTCTAATCCGTAAATAACATTGTTTGCTGTGGTCGAAAGCCCTGTTTCAGTAAACTTTTTTTCAGTTAGTTTGTTTCCAATGTCACTAAAAAGTGCGTTAAAAAAATCAGAGGTTTTATTAGAACTGGTTTTTGATGGTTTTGTCTTTGATTCGGCGATTGCTTCTATATCGTCAGAAACGTTTGATGTCATCTCTAGCATTTTTTGGATACGTTGCAATTGAAACGCGACGACATCTTCTGGCATGGGCTTTTTATTGGCAAAAAGGTAGGAGGTATCCGCCGGAACATAAGCCAGCATTTGTTTAAATTCGGCGCTTCCTTTTGAAGAGAATAACCTACTTAATAAGCCATCTGCTTGAGCAAATGAAAAAGAACCGATTAAAATGACAGAGAATACCGTGCTTATTATTTTGTTTTTCATAAAAATCCTTTTATGTGGTAACAAGTGTTTGGATATTAATCGACCCAAAAGTTATTTCATAATATCCAAGCCCGCCTTCCTTTCGACTCCGCTCAGGATAAACCAAAAATCCGCTCAGCATAAACTAAAAGTCCGCTCAGGCTACGGATAAGTAATAGATCAGCTCCCTGAGCGGAGTCGAAGGGGCGGGGAACATGTAAATACTTTGGGACAATTAATAGTAAGTTATTTAGGCTTATTATGACAAACTTTATAGTGAATAGTTGTGGTTTTAATACATCTGATTCAGGTAAAAAGGAAATAATTAGCTGATTTTTTTTATGAGGATGTTAATTAAATTATTTTGTATAACATCGATAGTCTCAGAAACCCCTAATTGACTGCATTGTGTAATTTCTAAGCCTTCATAGCCACAGGGGTTTATGTTTTTAAAAGGGGCTAAATCCATATCTATATTTAAACTTAAGCCATGTGTGGTACAGCCTTTGGAAACGCGAATGCCTAAGGCAGCAATTTTTTTATTATCAACATAAACACCGGGCGCATGTTTGTCGCTATTTGCCGAAATTGAATATTTAGCTAGAAGCTCAATAATGCTTTCTTCGATGATCGTTACAAACTGGCGCACACCCAGTTTTCGTCGTTTTAAATCTATCAGTAAATAAGCAACCAGTTGCCCTGGTCCGTGATACGTTATTTGTCCCCCTCTATCGACTTTGATAACGGGAATATTAGTTTTATGAAGTAGGTGTTCGGGTTTGCCATTGCGACCCAGTGTATAAACGCTAGGATGTTCAAGTAGCCAAATCTCATCTTGAGTCATTTCATCGCGATTTTTGGTGAAGTCCTGCATGGCTTGCCATGTGGATGGGTATTCTTGTGATCCGAGTATTTTAACCTTGGGTGTCGTGCTGTACATTATTTGTCGTTATAACCCAAGGATTACAAAGCCCAGAGAACCAATTCACAATCAGTAAAGTCTTGGTATAAGGCATCTAGCTGAGGTTTGTCTACGGCGTGAATATTCAGAGTTAGGCTGACGTATTTACCTGTTGTACTGTTTTTTATTTTTGTGTCATCTGGGTTGAAAGCAGTGTCGTGTTTGCTAGCAATTTCTGTAATTTTAGTGTGAAACTCTGGGATTGCCATCCCCATGACTTTGACAGGAAAATCACAAGGAAAGTCGATTAAAGATTCTTCTTCGGGCGTTTTATTTGAATCACTCATTGTTTATGTTCTTTCAGTCTTCAAAGATTAACTGGTTAGTTGAATAGCTTCTTTACACTGTCTGTCACGCCTTGCCAAAAACCACCTTCGTCTACAGCATCTAAGGCTAGCAAGGGAAGTTCTAGAATAATTTTATCACCATCTTTAATAATGGCTTTTCCAACAACATCGCCTCGTTTAATCGGAGCATCCATTTTTTTATCTAATTCCATCAAGCCTTTCAGGTTTTTATAATGTCCTTTCTGGATGGTGACATAAAAATCATCGGTGATGCCAGCGGGTACAGTTTCTTTTGTGCCCTTCCATATTCTTGTTTCGGCGAGTACGGAGCCGCCATCATAGAGTTTATGTGTTTCAAAGAAGCGAAAACCGTATTCTAATAATTCTTGGCTGTAATCAGTACGTTGTTTTTCATTTTTTGCGCCAAGTACAACCGAGATTAAACGCATGGTATTACGCTTCGCCGATGCCACTAAACAATAACCAGCAGATTTGGTATGCCCTGTTTTTACACCATCAACAGTTTTATCGCGCCACAACAGTTTATTGCGATTGTATTGTTTAATGCCGTTGTAACTGTATTCTTTAATGGCGTGAAGTTTATAGTGTTTAGGGTATTCTTTAATAACCGTACGGGTTAACTTAACAATATCTCGGGCGGTGGTGTAATGGTTTTTATCGGGCCATCCGGTTGAATTAACAAAATTTGTGTTATGCATACCCAGTCGTTTTGCTTCTTTATTCATTTTGTCGACAAAGGTCGCTTCACTACCCGCGATGTGTTCTGCTAAAGCCACCGCAGCATCATTTCCAGATTGGATAATTAAGCCGTGTAGTATGCGATTGAACGGTACTTTTTTACCCGCTTCGATAAACATCCGCGAACCTTCCATTTTCCACGCTTTTTTGCTGACTAAGACATTATCTTTAAGCGTGACATTACCTTTTTCTAGTTCTTGGTAAATAATGTAGGCAGTCATTAACTTAGTGATACTGGCGGGTTCAATTTGCTTGTCGGGATCTTTTCCTGCTAGCTCTACACCACTGTGAAAATCAACCAATAGAAAGCTATTTGAAGCAATTGAAGGAGCACTTGGGATGATGTCGCTTGAGTTATTTGAGATTGCTGTGCTGTTTTGAGTGGGTACTGTTTTAGCATAGCCAAAACTCATCCAAAATATGCATGCGATTGAAACGATAAATAGACGAGAAAAATATTTCACGAAGAACCTGTGATTATAATTAATGCGAAGATTTTAAAGCTAAGGCCTTTAGTTAGCAAATGAATAGTTAGCAAATTAATTCTCGACCACTTTAAATTGGGACAAACCATCACTTAATAAGCTGTCTTTTACTTTGTCTATTTTACTCTGTTCCTGAAAAGGACCGAGGCGAACCATGTGTAAGCGTTTGCCCGATTTTGTCATGCGGGTTTCCATTGTGGAATTAGGCAAACCGATTGATGATAAACGCACAAAGGTATCTAACGCTTCTTCTTGGCTAGGGTAAGTTCCTACCACCACATAGTAGTTTTTGGCATTTGGGTTTACTTTACTTTTCTTTACTTGTTTGCGAGGCGCAGGGCGATGGTTTGCTGATGTCGTCGTTCGGGTGCGCTTAGGAGTCACAGTATTGTTTGTGTTTGAAACCCCTGTTGGCATTTTTAAACTGGGTGGAATGACCAATGAACTATCTTCTTTAAATGATTTATTCTGGCTCCCCATTTCCCCCATTTGACTACATGCATTCAGTGATACGGCAATCGAAATGATGATTGCAGAACGTTTAACTGCTCGTCTAATTAATTGTTGTTTTATCATTATCATCCCCTTTTAGATAATGTTGTGAGTTTTGCATTCGTGCAAAAAAAATTCTCTTTGAATTATCGTCCAAACTTACGACGTTTTATCTCCTGCGCTAATTGATATACCGCCATCGCATATTTTGGACTATGGTTGTAACGCGTAATAGTGTAAAAGTTATCGCCCGTAATCCAGTATTCTTCGCCACTACTTCCTTGTAATCGAAGTAAATCCACGCGGGTTGAATTAATATTACCTGCGGGTTTTACCCCATATTGAGCCAGCTGGCGTAACGAGTAGAGTGGCTTTATTGCTTTTGTGTGCGCAATCTTAGCATAACTAGTGCCTGTAATTCGAGCAGGAACAGCAACATCACTGCCACGCTTCCAGCCGTGACGTGAAAAATAATTAGCGACACTGCCGATAGCATCAACAGGGTGCCACAGGTCTTTGTGTTTATCGCCATTAAAATCAACCGCAAAATTACGATAACTACTAGAAATAAACTGGCTCATACCCATCGCGCCCGCGTAAGAGCCTTTTAAGGTTTCAGGGTTGCGAATATTTTCTTCACGAACAAGTTGCAAAAAATGCTCAAGTTCACTGGTGTAAAACTTAGAACGCTTTGGGAAATCCATGGCCAACGTCGTTAGGCTTCGTAGTACATTATGTTTTCCTAAGTGACGACCGTAAGCTGTTTCAACACCAATGACAGCAACGATATATTCTGGATCCACCCCAAACTTTTTGGCGGCGGCATTGAGCGCACCGCTGTGACGATTCCAAAAACCAACACCCGAGCTAATACGTTTCTCTGTTAAAAATATCGGGCGATAAACACTCCATGGTTTAGCTTCGGCAGGCGATTTAACTTTAGCGAGTATATTGTCATCACGTTGAATGCCAGAAAAAACCTGTTGTAAGTAAGCGTGACTAAAGCCTTTTTTGCGTAATCGTTCGATTAATTGTTGCATGGCAGGGTAAGCCATGTAGCTACCTTGTTTTTGCGGAGTATTAGTCGCAGGTGGTACAACGTGCGTTGTTTGAGCAACGGGTTTTGTAACTTTTTGTGGAAGCTGTGGCGACGTAGGTTGAGTCGTTTGTTTAGTTGTCGTAGTTGATGGCGTAGTTGATGGCGTAGTTGATG
>CAZMWD010000003.1:9157-21802 GCA_964569685.1 uncultured Cocleimonas sp.
CGTAGTTGATGGCGTAGTTGATGGCGTAGTTGATGTATTTTGTGGTGCGTAATACCTGCTACAACCGCTCATGATGAAATAGGCGCTAACAATGATAATGCCACTTAAAAATGCGCCCTTGCCCAATAATAACTTATTCATGATTTCCCCTTTAAATCACGTATTCTTCAATGTTATTTGCAAGCAAAGCACTAATATATCCATGTTCACTTGCAAGATTCTAGGTTTAATAGAATCCCTAACTTTCACTATTATACCCTCTTTTTCGCCTTCGCATGCCCATTAATAATCCAAAGGCCGTCATCAATGTCACCATCGAAGTTCCACCGTAACTTACTAGGGGTAATGGTACGCCAACAACGGGTAGTACACCGATAACCATACCCGTATTAACCAGTAAATAAATAAAGAATGTTAGGCTTAAACTACCCCCTAACAAACGCGCGTAGGTATCTTGCCCTTTGGTTGCTAGGTACAAGCCTCGCCAAATGATAAAGAGATAGAGACCCAATAAAATAAGGATACCTAACAGACCAAACTCTTCGCCAAAGACGGCGAAAATAAAATCGGTATGGCGCTCTGGTAAAAAATCTAATCGGGATTGGTCTCCTTTTAACCAGCCTTTTCCATAAACACCACCAGAACCGATGGCAATGGTGGATTGGATAATATGGTAGCCAGACCCTAGTCGATCTGCGGCAGGGTCAAATAGAGTGACAATGCGTTTTAGTTGGTATTCGTGTAATCCAATATATTCATACAATTCAAAAAAATACACGATTAAGCCGGCAACGATGGTCGCAACAAATATCCATGCGAGCCATTTCCAAGGAAAACCTGCAAAATAAATGACAAAAAAACCAGCACTGCCGACTAATAAGGCAGTACCTAAATCAGGTTGTTTTACTATCAAATACATGGGTATGACAACGATAATACAGGCAATAAATATTTCTTTAAAAGAGGGAGGTAGACTCTTTTTAGATAAATAACTCGCTACCATCATCGGCACTGCAAGCTTCATAACCTCGGAAGGCTGGAAACGTAATCCCCCTAATTCTAGCCAACGTTGTGCGCCTTTCCCCATAACGCCTTGTAGTAACACCAGTACCAGTACAAAAACACCAAACCCATAAATCCAAATAGACCAGCGATTTAAAAGATGCCCCGGTATTTGGCTCGCCAGTAGCATTAATAGCGCGGCTAATGCTAAGTGTATCAGATGGTTGTTTATCATTCTTTCACTCTCACCAGATGCGCTGAAGAGAGTCAGGCTGCCTAAAACAGTCAACATAATCAACGCCACGACCATCACCAAATCAATGGAGGATAGCCAGCGTAATACGGTGTTGATAATGCCGTTTGAAGGGTTGTAGTTATTCATAGTAGTTAGTCTTAGCCATTCCTTTTCTTTTTACGTGACTTTTTAGTGGATTTATTTTTGTTGTTAACCCCTTTTTTTGCCTGTTGTTTTTCTAACTCACGCTGTTTAATTTCCTCTTTTTGTTTATCGGTTAATAGATAAGTATCTAATAAAATACGTGCCAAGGGCGCGGCTACTTTGCTTCCGCCTCCTGCATTTTCTGCGATAATAGCAAGTGCGATACGTGGATTTTTTACGGGTGCAAATGCAACAAATAAAGAATGATCATGTAGTTTTTTTGCAAGTGTCTTAGCATCGTAGGTTTTGTTTTGAGCGATACTAAATACTTGAGACGTACCCGTTTTTCCAGCAAAACGGTATTTTGCGCCAACGCTAGTCCTGCGAGCCGTTCCATGTGAGCCATGCACCACATTCGTCATCGCATGAATAACATCATCCCAAAAGCGTAGTTTGGTTGCTCCGATCGTTGGCAATTTTTGTACGGATACCAATTTTTCAGGTAGATTTCGTGATAAGCGTGTCGCGCGTAATAAGTGTGGACGATAGCCATGTCCTCTTTTTGAAAGAGTGGCGGTTGCATGGGCTAATTGTAAAGGGGTAGCTGTAAAGTAGCCTTGTCCAATACCGACATTGACGGTATCGCCTGGATACCAAAATTTATCATAACGCTTTCTTTTCCATTCTGGAGTGGGCATTAATCCAGCGCGCTCATGCGGCAAATCGACACCTGTTTTTTTACCAAAGCCAAAACGCTTCATTGTCTTTGAATAACGTTTTATTCCCATTCTGAAGGCAAGATCATAAAAATAAACATCACAGGACTGGTAAATGGCACGATTAAGGCTGATGTGTCCGTGCCCTGCTTTTTTCCAACAACGGAATTTATGACGGTTTCCTGGAATCTGGAAAAAACCTTTGGCGTATATATTACTGCTTGGGGTGACTACGCCCTCATTCAAGCCAGCAAACGCAAGCATCGGTTTTATCGTTGAACCGGGAGGATAAGAGCCTTTCAATGCTCGGTTAAATAACGGTCTGTCTGGATTATCCCGAAGTGCATTATAATTAGCATACGAAATACCATTAACAAATAAATTAGGATCGAAGGTTGGCATACTTACCATTGCAAGAATTTCGCCATTGCGAGGATCAATGGCAACCATTGCACCATTATGTTCTGACAATAATTCCTCTGCTTTTAACTGTAATTCTAAATCAAGCGTTAAAAAAAGGTCTTCGCCGGCAATGGGCGCTTTTTCATCGGTAATCAGTTGTGGTTTACCGTGGACATCGACTTCGGTCAATTCATATCCTGCTTGACCATGCAAACGATCTTCGTAAAACTTCTCTATTCCCGTTTTTCCAGTATGCGTTGTGCCACTGTAGTTATTTTTATCGAGCCTTTTTTGATCTTTTTTGTCGATACGACCGACATAGCCGATAACATGGCTGGCTGCGGAGCCAAATGGATAATTTCGTTGGGTGCGAACACTGACTTTGAAGCCTTGGAAACGGCTACGATTGACAGAAAAAAGTGCGATTTCTTTTTCTGTCATATTCTTGCGTAATACAACGGGTTGGAATCGTGTATTCACCCGTTGTTTTTGCTTGAATTTAGTAATATCTTGCGAAGTAATTGGGAGTAACTGCATGAGTCGCTTAAGCGAATCATCCATATTTTCAACATCATCACGTTTTGCTTCAAGCACATATTCCACATGGTTATCTGCAAGTACGATGCCATTGCGATCATAAATTAAACCACGGGGCGGTGGAATAGGGATGCGTTTTTGATGGTTTTGTTTTGAAAGCTCGGTGTAGTGTTCGAACTTATTAACTTGTAAATAAATAAGGCGAAAAATTATCAGTGAAAGTGCTATAAATACGACTGTAGCAGCCACAATTGCACGCGAGCGGAATAGGCGGTATTCATCTCGTTCACTTTTTACCGATACGCGTTTTTCCATTTGCCCGTTGTATTAATTGTGCTGATATATATTGAAAGTGTATTGGTAAACTAGACTAATACACTCATGCCGAGTCTCATTTTGCTATTTTATAGAATCATTGTACATCTTAATGCTATCTAAAATTGCTTGTTTAGCAGATGGAGCATCGCCCCATTCATCCATTTTTACCCATTTATCTTTATCTAACACTTTATAGTATTCAAAAAAATGTTCGATTTGCTCAATTAAAAGTGGCGGCAAATCTTTGTAAGATTTTAAATGATCAGAAGCAGAATGTAACCCATGTGCTGGAACCGCTAATATCTTAGCATCTTCACCCCCTTCATCTGTCATATTCAACACGCCAACCGGTCTAGCTGAGATAACACAGTTATGAACAAGTGGTGTAGGCGTAACGACCAATACATCCATTGCATCACCATCATCCGCTAGGGTATGTGGGATAAAGCCATAATTTGCAGGATAAAAGATAGGTGCAGACATAAAACGATCAACGACCAAAGCACCACTTTCTTTTTCTATTTCATACTTTACGGGTGATGATTCGGCTGGGATTTCTATAATGACATTAACAATTTCAGGGACGTTGTCGCCGATGGTGATATTATCTATATTCATATTTTAAACACTTTTTCTATTAATTAAGTGCGCGTATTATAGCGGTTGCAAGCCAAGAGGCAAACGGTATAACATAAATACATTTGGTGGGATATTGAAATGAGTTTGATGAGTGATCAATTGCTTAAAGCTGGGCTTGTAACCGAAGAACAAGTTGAAAAGGCAAAGGAAAAACCTATTAATAAAAATCACCATAAAGATATAAATAAGAAGAATAAGAATCTAGCAAAAAGAAAGAACAGTACAAAAAAGCATTCAGAACCTTCAGACCTTGAACAATTTTATCAAATGCGTGCGAGTGAAGAAAATAATGAAAAACAAGCATTATTAAAAAAGAAACGAGAAGATGCTCAGCGAAAAAAAGAAATGAACGCCAAGGTAAATAAGCTAATTTCTAATAATATTCTAAACGACAAAGAAGCAGAAATACGCTATAACTTTGTAGTGGGGACTACCATAAAATATGTTTTTGTAAATGAAAAGCAACAAGAACAGTTGGCAAATGGGGAATTAGCAATTACTTTTCTTGGCGGGAATCGGTGTATTATTCCAGCCAAGACAGGGAAAGAAGTTCTTGATGTTAATCCTAAAAAAATTGTGATAGTGGCAAGTTTATCTGAAGATTAAATCCTCAGCCCTAGGAGGCTGTCCGAGAACTAAGAAGCTACTGCAAATCCCATGAACATCATAATCTGAACTTATTGAAATCGTTAAATAGAACGACTATTCGCCTCATTCAATAAGCTCAGCTTATAATATTCCTGTGACTTTCGCTACGCTTCTAGTTCTCGGACAGCCTCCTAAGAACTTATTAACTAAGTAAATGATTGACAAGAAGTTACTTTGTTAACTACTATTTACTTGATTTACATAAAAATATCGCCAAGGAGGCGCAAAACAATGGGAATGATTTCAGACTTTAAAGAATTTGCAATGGGTGGAAGTTTAATTGATATGGCAACCGGTATTATTATTGGTGTTGCTTCCGGTAAGTTAATTTCATCATTGGTAAGTAATGTTATTATGCCGCCCATTGGAGTTGCTATGGGTGGCGTGAACTTTTCTGATCTTGGTTATAAACTTGCTGCTACGGGCGGAGGTGAAAAAGGCTTAGATCCGATTATGCTTAATTGGGGGGCTTTTGTGCAAAGTTTTATCGATTTTTTAATTATTATGTTAGTTGTATTTATTATTGTTAAAATTGCAACACGTGGTAAAAAGAAAGAGGAAGATGGTCCATCACAGGAAGATTTACTTACTGAAATTCGTGATGCGCTTCAGAAAAAGTAATATTTAGGTATTAGTAGCATAAAGACTGCCCAATGAATAATTGGGTGGTCTTTTTTTTGTGCGTAAAAAGCCGACTTTAAGATCGGCTTAATATATAACCTAGATCCTGCAAGTGAACATGCACTATAATATGCATGTTCACTTGCAGGATCTAGGTATAAGTTGGTGCCAGTGGTCGGAATCGAACCGACACTCCCAGAGGGAACAGGATTTTGAATCCAGCGCGTCTACCAATTCCGCCACACTGGCAAGATTCGCGCGGAAGTATATCACCAGATTTTTATAATTCCAGTAAATTCATTGAATATTACGAGCCCTGCTATATGATTGCGCACTTATGAAACTCAGTGATTTTAATTACCACCTACCTTCCGAGCTAATTGCACAAGATGCATTAGATGATCGCACGGCAAGTCGTTTACTTGTTGTGGATACGGATGATGTTTCAGCAAGCTTATCGGATCAACATTTTAGTGACATTGTTGACTTGATTGCAGCAGAGGATTTGTTGATTTTTAATAATACTCGGGTGATTCCTGCTCGTTTGCGTGGGCATAAGGAAAGTGGCGGTAAAGTTGAAGTAATGGTGGAGCGTTTATTGGATGATCATCGTATCATTGCGCATGTGCGTTCTAATAAAACACCGAAAAGGGGTACTATTTTATACCTTGAGGAAGCGATTGAAGCTAAGGTAATAGGTCGTCAGGATAGCTTATTTGAACTTTGCTTTTTATCAGATAAACCCGCGTTAGAATTGCTTGATGAATACGGGCATATTCCATTGCCTCCTTATATAGAGCGTGAAGATACAGAGGCTGATAGAGAGCGTTATCAGACCGTGTTTGCTCAACATGTCGGTGCGGTTGCTGCGCCTACGGCAGGCTTGCATTTTACGGATGAACTATTGCAGTCATTGATTAGTAAAGGTGTTTCAACGGCAGAGGTGACTTTGCATGTGGGAGCGGGTACTTTTTTACCCGTACGCGTAGATAATTTAGATGATCATATTATGCACGCCGAATGGGTAGAAGTTAATCAAGATGTGTGTGACGCGGTAGCGAAATGTAAGGCACGAGGTGGAAAGGTTGTTGCGGTTGGAACAACCACGGTACGCAGCCTTGAATCAGCTGCAAAAGCGGGCAATGGAGTATTGATGCCGTTTAGAGATGATACTCGATTATTTATTACGCCGGGTTATCAGTTTAATGTGGTGGATGCGATGATTACTAATTTCCATGTGCCAGAATCTACCTTGCTGATGTTGGTATCGGCATTTTCGGGTTGTGAAAATATAAAAAGGGCTTACCAACATGCGGTTGAGCAAAAGTACCGTTTTTTTAGTTATGGTGATGCCATGTTTTTAACGCGTGTTAGCCGTGTGTAAGTTTGGTATACACTTCAATGGCCTCTTCGACATCTTCATGGATTTCTAGGTGTTCCCCTGTGAGTAACAGCGCAACATCGGAAAAATCACGGATAGTATTCATGCTGTGCGACACCATGATAACACTGGATGTTTCTCTTTTTGCGGTGAAGGCATTTTTACATTTTTCTTGAAAGCCTTGATCTCCCACGCCCATAATCTCATCTACTAAATAAACATCAAAATCAATCGCCATACTTAATGCAAAAGCAAGCCGAGAGCGCATTCCCGATGAATAGGTTTGTATAGGTTCATGGATAAATTTACCGAGTTCGGAAAAGTCTTTAACAAACTCTGTGACTTCTTTAATGTTGGCATTATAAATTCGGCAAGCAAAACGTAAGTTTTCGATACCTGTTAGAGTGCCGTGAAATGCCCCCGAAAAGCCTAATGGCCATGAATATTTTCCGGTGCGAATAATTTTGCCACTGTCTGGAAATTCAGTGCCAGCAATCAGCCGGAGCAAGGTGGACTTACCTGCACCGTTAACGCCTAAAACGCCAATATTTTTTTTCTCGGGAAATTCAAAACTAATATTATCAAGAATAGTTTTAGTACTATCTTTTAGTTTATAGCTTTTACAGACATTTTGAAATTTGATCATATCTGACGTGCTCTTTTACGCGTAGCGCGTTCAGCTATTAAGCCTAGCGTAAAAATAACGATAGTGACGGTTCCAACATAGCCAATGTCGTAGAAGTTACTATTAAAACTCGTATAAAAGCCTGTTCTAAACCATTCGACAATATGTAAGATTGGGTTAAAGTCGATTAAATCTAATATTTCTGGTGATAAGAAGTCAGCGGTAAAGAATATGCCAGACATGAAATAGAAGGGTCGAGATAGTGCGCTGTATATGGTGGCATAAGAAGGGAAATAGAGTTTGATGGCGGCATTGATCATACCTACACCCGCTGCCAATACGATAATCACGCCTGTTGCACTTAATATCATTAGAAAGTCATCAATACTGATAGTGAAACCGTAATTAATCGCTAACACAAGGAATAAAAGAAAAATAATAATGATGGTTGCTGTTTCTAGCAGGATCCGCGAGATCATAGTATCTATCGGCATAACCTGCGGATACCCGAGTAAGGCGCGATTTCCTTCAACGCCTCCCATAATGCCAGTGACAATATTATTAAACAGTAACCAAGGAGCAATCCCCGTTAAGATAAAAACAGCCATACTGTCGCCTATTGGAATGGCTCTTCCCATGGCAGAAAATATCGCCATAAAGACGGCAATATGTGCAAAAGGTTCGAAAAGAGCCCAGAAGAATCCTAGTTTACTATTGCCGTAGCGAGAGCGTGTTTCGCGCAGTGTTAATGCAGCAACTACTCGACCTTGAACACGTAATGCTTGAATTAATTCCATTAGTTATTGGCTTAGAAGCCTCGTGTTATTTAAAGCCGAGTATATTGGCAGAAATAGCAATTTGACTAATGACTTGTAACCAGTCCCTAGCATTTTGCATATGTTTTGGGTCAACCTTTGGAAATACGATGACTTGATCACCCGGCTGAATGCGATGGTTGCCACCAATTTTAATTCTGCCATTGGGGTGCATCACAATAATACGTTGTTTGTCGGCTCTTTCTGTAAAGCCACCAGCACGTTCGATGTAATCGCTAATTTTGGCATTGTGTGCAAAAACAATCGCTTTTGGCATCAGCACTTCGCCACTAATAGTAACAATATCGCTCTTCTTGGGAATGACAATAATATCGCCACTTTCCAGGCGAATATTTGCGATTTTTCCATTTTCGCTAACAACGACACGTCCTTCGGGGCGAGACTCGCGCGCTATTTCAATATACTTTAAAACTAGTTTAGCTTCCTCTGCTCGAATAGCGGCTTCACCTGTGGATTTTGCGGGTGTCATTAAAACGCTACGTTGTAAACGTTTGATGCTTTCTTTTAGGTTTTTATCTTGTTGGGCAGCAACACTTTTACGTTTGAGGTAGATATTTTTGATATCGGCATCTTCTTTATCGACTTCGATATAGTCCAATATTTCTTTAAGGCGACTGCCTTTTTTAATTTCGAAATAGGATTTGCCAAGAAAACTGCCTTCTACGCGTAATGGCATGACCGCTGTGCGTGCATCCATCTTAAAATTGACTTTGTCGCCATCAAATAAACGCGTATTTAAAAATTGATTGTACGTTAGGTATTTAGACCAAGGTTGCCGATTTCGACTGCCGGCAATAGACACGTGGGTAACCTTTGCTTTAGGGTTAGCGTATTGGATCAACTGTCGACCCGTCATGCTTTTACCCGTAAATTCAAATAAGAAAGGGTTGCGACTATCGCCTATTACTTTAACGGTCGATGCTAATTTACCGACGACAATGGTATCGCCATTTCTGAATTTAAACGGTTTTAATTTTCCGTTGATAAGAAATGGGTAGAGATCAAAACGTGTTAATAAACGATTGCCACGTAAAACACGCACATCACGATAACTGCCTCTATGCGGTTCTATACCACCTGCTTTGAATAAGAAAGAAAGCACGCTGTCGGAGGCAGTGCCAGAATATTGACCCGGCTTTAAAACCGGCCCTGTCACAAATACACTAATCGGTGTTGTGGTAACCAGATTAACGTAAACACTCTCTCCTTGTTTGAATACGGTGGCCACTTTTCTTTTTACGGTGCTACTTAAATCAGCAGAACGAAGGCCTGCTACTTTTACTTCGCCGACTTCAGGAATAAAAATATTGCCTTTAGCATCTACGGTAAGAATCTCGTCAATGGTGACTTGTCCCCACATATGAAGTGCGACTTTATCACCCGGAATGAGTCGGTAATTAGGGTCTAAACTATCATTACGTTGAGACTGAAAGTTTCCTGAAAATAAGTTGCTGCCAAAGGGTAGACTGCCTTGGCGAATATCGGCTTTTTCAGCCCAAGATAGCTGTACAAAAAGGAATAAGATTATTCCTAGTAATAGTTGAATATGGTTTTTCATTGTAATGCTCTTAGTTTTCATTCGTACTAAATCCAGCCCGCGTGATCTTTAATGGAAGCAATAATCAAACTCGCAATACCCCAAAATAATAGGGATACTAAAAATAGTACAATATAATCACGTGGTTGATCAGGCTTAATGGCTTCTTCGGGTAGTTGTGGTCGAACGATTATGGTCAGGTAGCGGTGCTGTTTGATGGCATCTATACGTGCTTGTTCCATAATCAACAAGGTTGAAGCGTAGGTTTTTTCGGCAAAGCCTTGGTCAGTTAATAATTCTTCATGTTGTGAGATGAGTTTACTCAGCGTTTTCGAGTAGCGTTTGTTCTTGGTGCTTGCTCTTGTGCCGCGCATTTTCTCTTTACCAATTTGTTGTTTTAAAGAATAAACGCGATTACGTGCCACCTGAACTTTAGGGGTGCTGTCTTGCAGGCTGATTCTTAGCGCACGTAAATCAGCTTCTGCTGTGGCTAACTCGGCTTGCAACGATGCAATTAATGTTATTTTAATTTCAACATGTTTTTCGGGGCTAAGTGCTCTTTGTTTTTCTCTAAATTGCGTCACATTGCTTCGTGCAAGCTTTAAGCCTGCTTCTGCTTTGGCGAGTTCTTCGCGTGCAAAATTCAGGCTATCTTGGCGTGCTTTATTGGATAAATTATTAACCAGCACTTCACTTCGGTAGAGGATTTCTTTAATAATATTGACTGCGTCTTGTGGCTCAAACGCCATTACACTTAAACGTGTAATGCCCGATGCGCTATCAAAATCAACTCGTACTTTTTTCTTCCAGTATTCGACTATATCTTCAATGCTGGCATCTTGCTCTAGTCGTGATAACCAATCTTTGTCTTCACGCGCAAAGAGTTTTCTAATATCTACTTTATCTTTAATTTGTTCGATTACTTCGCGTGATTCAATAAAATCTTTAATGATAAGCGCATCACGAGTAGAGGATACAGGGCCTGCTAGCCCCGTTAATGCGCCGAGTGGATCAATACTGGCTTTGCCATTTTCTTCAATTGTAAAATGGGCGTAGGATTCATATAGGTTGCTAGCAAGCGCATAGTAATACCAGCTACCTGCCCCCAAAGGGAGAAGGAAAAACAACCAAAATAAAGGAGATATTAGTAATCTAAGCATAGGTGTTAATGTTACTTATTTGATGTTGCATCGTGCGCGATTGGGTTAGTTTCAAGCCATCGCCCACCGATAAAACAGGATGTGTATTCATTTTGGGTGTTGATTAAATATTTACGGCATTCATAACCACTCGCAGAAAAATAACGTCTTCCTAGTCGCGCTTTACTTGTGGTTTTATCTTTAAGCTGTACTGCAACCAGAGAACCGTCTTTACCTGTCGATAACTGTTTGGAAAGTGTTGTACTGCTGGATGTTCGTACAGGGTCTTTGTAGGAATACTGAAACACAAGTGGCACAGGTTTTACTTGCATGTGTGCAGGTGTTAATTGTGTTACACGTGGCGCGATTTGCTCATAAGGTGCAACTGCTTTATTGATACGCGCACAAGAAGTCAGCATAGATGACACCATTAAAAGTAAACTAATAAAAACCCATTGAGGCAAAACCAAGCGAGTTAACTTATTGCTTGATAAAACAAAAAATCCCATGTTTAAACGACTTCCCTATTATATGTCGCGCGAAGTATAACATCGTAGAAGTTTGTGTACATCATCCTAATTTCCTTGTGACTTCTTTGGTGTGGTATGAGAAACTTTAGAGTAGGAATAGCGACTATTTCTTGTGGTTTGGGTCACGCTACACTGACAGAAATAGAGACCGTCTCAATTAAAACCAATATTTTGCGCCCGGTTATCCGTATTGAAGTCACGGCTTCGGGTAAAACCTAATCCAAGGAAGTTTTTGATGAAAATATTACTTATCGGTAGTGGTGGACGTGAACATGCATTGGCATGGAAGCTGGCTCAATCAAGCAGGGTTGATAAAGTAATGGTGGCTCCAGGGAATGCTGGAACAGAGTTAGAAGATAAAGTAGAAAATATAGCAATAGATGCAGAAGACATCGAATTATTATTAGCATACGCAAAAGATAATGCGATTGATTTAACCGTGGTAGGCCCCGAAGCGCCTTTAGTAATGGGGATTGTCGATCGTTTCTCAAAAGCAGGTTTACGCTGTTTTGGTCCAACACAAGGTGCAGCGCAATTAGAAGGCTCGAAAGCTTTCTCTAAAGACTTTTTTGCAAAATACGGAATCCCTACAGCGGCCTATGGCAACTTTACCGATATTGATAAAGCGGTTGCTTATATTAAAGAACAGGGCGCGCCTATTGTTGTGAAAGCAGATGGCTTGGCGGCAGGAAAAGGTGTGATTATTGCTGAAACTGAACAGCAAGCGATTGATGCAGTGAATGATATGCTGGCGGGTAATGCGTTTGGTGAAGCAGGGCATTGTGTGGTGGTCGAAGAGTTCCTAGAAGGTGAAGAAGCCAGTATTATTGTGATTGCCGATGGAAAACATTATTTGCCAATGGCAACTTCGCAAGATCACAAAGCACGTGATAATGCAGATAAAGGGCCTAATACTGGGGGCATGGGTGCGTATTCTCCTGCGCCTGTGGTAACAGCAGAAATCAGTCAAAAAATAATGCAACAAGTGATCGAGCCAACCATGAAAGGCATGGCAGAAGAAGGGCATGAATTTACAGGTTTTTTATATGCAGGTGTCATGATTGATGGGCAAGGTAATGCAAAAGTACTGGAATATAATGTCCGCTTTGGTGACCCTGAAACTCAGCCGGTGATGATGCGTTTAAAATCAGATTTGGTGGATTTGTTAGAAGCTGCATTAGAGGGGCAGCTTGACCAAACACAAATTGAATGGGATCAGCGGGCTGCTTTAGGTGTTGTTTTGGCTGCGGGTGGTTATCCTAATGCTTATGAAAAAGGTGCGGTAATTAGTGGTTTAAATAATGGCAATGAAGACAGTAAAATATTTCATGCGGG
>CAZMWD010000004.1:0-6679 GCA_964569685.1 uncultured Cocleimonas sp.
TTAAAGGGCATTGAAAAAATGAATACTTTTGCAAGAAATGGAATGATTGCTTTTTTATCGGTTTTTGTTTTTGCGGGTTGTAACGCCGAAGAAGCAACGACAGCGAAACAAGTGACTGAAAAAGTAAGCGAAACCGTACAAAAAACGGTAAAAGAGACTGTAAAAACTGAAACAGTCAACGCTAAAAACGAATCTACTAAAACAAAACCTGACGGAGAAAAAATGTCAAACCCAATTATTAAAATGGAAACCAGTAAAGGCACAATGACGATTGAATTGTATGCTGATAAAGCCCCTTTGTCGGCTGCTAACTTTGTATCGTATGTTGAAGATGGATTTTACGATGGCTTAATTTTTCATCGTGTCATCCCTAATTTCATGGTTCAAGGCGGTGGCATGAATCCTGATATGAGCGAGAAAGAGAATAAAGCATCGATAAAGAATGAAGCGAATAATGGTCTTAAAAATGATCGTGGTACATTAGCAATGGCACGTACTAATGATCCACATTCAGCAACATCACAATTCTTTGTTAACCTTAAAGACAATGATTTCTTAAACTTCTCTAGCGAGACAGCAACGGGCTGGGGTTACACTGTTTTCGGTAAAGTAACCGAAGGTTTAGAAACGATTGATGCAATCGAAAAAGTAAAAACAGGTAATCATGGCGGTCACGGCGATGTACCGCTTGAAGCTGTAACAATTATCAAAGCAACAGTTGTAAAGTAATTAAATATAGTTTTTACCACAGAGGGCACAGAGAACACAGAGGAAAGAAGTTTTATCTCTGTGACCTCTGTGCCCTCTGTGGTTTATATCTTTTAAGTTATGAGCCAAAGCCCCCAAATAGCCACTACTAATAAAAAAATATGGTTTATATCAGACCTGCATTTGGATGTTTCTCGTCCGCATTTATTTCAACTATTCGATCAATTCATTGATGACATTCACGATCAAGCCGAAACACTGTATATATTAGGTGATCTATTTGAGTTTTGGATTGGCGATGATATTTTAGATATGCCTGTGTGCGAACCTTATTTACCTGTTCTTAATAAACTAAAAGCACTCAGCGATTCTGGTGTTAGCATTTTCTTTATCCAAGGCAATCGAGACTTTTTACTGCAACATAAATTTATGGAACGAATAGGGGGGGAACTACTCCCGGATCAACAGATCATTAATTTATACGGTGTGCCTACTTTAATTATGCACGGTGATACTTTATGTACCGATGATAAAGGCTATCAACGGATGCGCTGGCTGTTTCGTTTGAAAATCGTTCAGAAGATTTATTTATCTTTGTCGCCAGAAAAAAGAGGCAAACAAGCCAAAGGTGTACGCACTGTCACCAGCGAGAAAACCAAACAAAAAGATTATAATATTCTCGATGTAAATCAACATGCCGTCGAAAAAGAAATGAAAAAAGCAGGTGTCTTTCAGCTCATTCACGGCCATACCCATCGCCCGAAAACACACTCGTTTGAGTTAGATAATCAACCTGCCAGACGTATTGTACTGGGGGATTGGCAAGATAAATCGAGTTTCTTGGAGTGTAGCCCTGATGGAGCAATGAGGCTGTACACAGGCAGAGAATAAATAACGGTTGTAAATCAACCTTAATCAGCTACTATCCTCGCCACTTTCATTATTAGAAAAATCCATATGCCAAATTTCAGTTTATTACGTTGGGCTGCTCTTTTCGAAGGCTCTTCATTACTACTCTTGTTAGGCGTTGCAATGCCATTAAAATATTATGCAGATATTCCGGAGGCGGTAAAAATCATTGGCCCTATTCATGGCATCTTATTTATTGTTTTTTTAGTGCTGCTATTTTCCCATACGGTGAAAGGCGAATTAAGTCTTGTTAAAACAATAGCGGGTTTTGTTGCCTCTTTTCTGCCTTTTGGCACTTTTGTTTTTAAGGCTAAGGCTTTAAAATAATATTCTTTTCAAAATAGCCTGGATGCAGTCGATAGGTCGAATGTATGTTAGATACTTCAATTACACTTATCAGCGAACAGGCACTTTATGGGAAGGTCGTTTTAAATCATGCCTTGTACAAAGCGAGCATTACTTGTTGTCACTTTACCGTTATATAGAATTAAACCCTGTCCGAGCAGGAATGGTTGATGATCCTGCTGAATATAGTTGGTCAAGCTATCGTTGTAACGCACTGGGTGTTGAAACTAAATTACAAACACCGCATGAAGAGTATTTACGTTTGGGAAAAAACCAAGAAGAGAGGCAAGAAGCTTACAGGGAGTTATTTAAAGTTCAGGTTGGTAAGGAATTATTAAAGGATATTCGAGAAAGTACTAACAGAGGTTTGGCTTTAGGTAGTGAATCATTTTCTGCGCAAATAGAGAAATTAACTCATTCCAGGGTGACAAAAAAGAGGATAGGTAGACCTAAGAAGAAATAAACGTTACGCTGACCCCAGTTATCCTGACCCCAGTTATCGCTAGTTATCGAGGCAGTTGATAATGACCGACCTTAATTTTAAAACAAATATAGCAACAGTGGAACAAAATCAAGAAGATACTTACATGCAGAAGGTGAATATTTCAGAAGGGATGGGATGAACACTAATAAGGCAGATGATAAGAACTGGAAGACAAAATCTTCCTTAGACAGTTATTCAACAAGAAAATAAATGTGCTAAAATACGAGCCTGAGAGGTACATTAAAATGATTGCAAACTTAAATACATTACCACTTGATGAAAAAATACGGTTAGTAGAAGACTTATGGGATAGCATCGCAGAAGAAAAATCTGTGCTACCTATTACTAAAGAACAAAAAGTTGAGTTAGATTCCCGCTTGGAAGCATATGCTCTTGATGGAAATAAAGGACGAGAAGCAAAGCTAGTATTTGCTGATATTAGAAATAGACTGTGAGTTATAAACTAACGTATCGACCAGAAGCAGAATTTGATATTGATGAAACGGCTAAATGGTACGAGAAACACAGGACTAACCTAGGATTTGAATTTATTGATAAAGTTGAGAAAAAAGGACGAATAATAGAGTCTAACCCTTTTCTTTATGAGAAAGCTTACAAGTCCTTACATAGAGCGGTTATAGACCGATTTCCTTTCAATATATTTTACATGGTAGAAGAAAAATCAATAATTGTTGTTGCAGTAATGCACGGTAGTCGCCATCCTAAAAAATGGCAAAAAAGAGCATAAAAAAATATGCCCTAACATTATTTTTTACTCGCTAATAGAGTAGTCTCTACTCAGAGTTTTACTAGCTAAAATGAATAGAAGATAACAAGGCAATTAATTTTGGACTTGCGTAAGTCGGGCATCTCAAGCTTTAATCAATGTGCAATTAACGCAAGCCCTTTAATGCGGCGTTCTGGCTGTAGAAAAACCTAAACACCTCCTTTTAGAGCATCTTAGATTTAGATCCCTTTGATTTCATACTAATAATCAACGTTAAGTTTATTTGAAGGCTTGTTTTAAAAGCTTCTAAAAAGGATTACAACAATGAACTACTGGGGGATAATATTTACTAGCTATTTTCAAACAGCATCTATGAATAACCTGTTTTGGCGTGCTTTAAAAAACGGATCATTATTTAATAAATGTCTGATTATAGGGGCATTACTTTTATGTATTTTTGGATTTTATTTTTTTTATCAAAATGATGTTAAATATACGGGTTTTATATTAGGTGGAATAGGTGCCATTTCATTAGTAGTTATACTTGAAAAGTTAAGATCAAATTTTGTATTTAATGAGTTTGGAGAAGTCCCTTCTTTAGCTGGTGTGGATTCAAACAAAAATATTCAAACACGTTATCTCATGTTTGAGCAATCACTGAAGAAACAAAATATTACATGCAAACAAGTGAATAACTGTTTTGGTATGTTAGATACAAAAATACAACTAGTTTCACAGTCTGTGTTGTTTTTTAAAGCATTTTTAGCTTTTGTCGTTACGGTATTGTTATCCATTATAGGTGTGATTTTTTCTAAAATGGATGTATCTGATCTTGGTTTAATAATGATAGTTGTTATAATGTTATCTACATTTTTAATGGTGCTTCTTATGATCAGGTCACCAACTAAGAAAGAACAGCTTTATGAGCTAAAATATTTTATGCAGTTATATTGCTTGAAAGAGTAAACTGACTTTGAAACTAGTCCAATACCTTCATCAAATCAACCAATAACCCCGATACTTCCCCTGTCATTAAAGCAAACTCAATATCCAAATGCTCCGCGTGTGTTTGCGGGTCGCTATCATTGAGTTGCTCTTCTAAGATATCTAAGAATTTAAGCTTTTTTATTTGTAGATCATCGGTGAGTACAAACTGAATTTTATCATCCCAAATTAATGATAGTTTTGATGCGGTTTTACCGGATTGTAAGCTGGTAATAACCTCATCACAGGTGAGTTCTTGCTGTTTGAAGGTGGCTGTTCCTTTTTCTTCGCCTTGGTTTTTTAGTTCGCATTCGTTGCCTAATACGAAAGGTACGGGTAGCGCGCCATCATTTAACCATTGTGTCATTGCGACTGCGGGTGATATGGCTGAATCAGGTAATGCGACGGGAAGGCTTCCGATAGTTTTGCGTAATAGTTCGGTAAATGCTTCTGCACGTGGCGCAGAAGGCGTGTTGATTAATAACCAGCCTGCGCGAGGATCAATCCACGCATCTATTTTTTGGGTGCGGGTGAATGCACGAGGGAGTAGCGCTTCTTCTATATCTTCACGTAATTCTTTTTTCTCTTTATTGCTGACTTTACGGGCTTCTTTATCTTCGATTTCGATAATTTTTTCTTCAAGCTGTTCACGAATAACCGCTGTGGGTAATAATCGTTCTTGGCGTGCCATCGTAAGTAAAATATAGTTATTTGAAGCATGTGTAAATGATGCTTGTTGGTTGTCGCTGTTATTTGCTTGGTTTCCTAGCGGAGCAACCCAACCCATACTTTCACGTTGTGTGGCAGAGCAGGGCGTAAATGGTTTTTTACTCAGCTCTTCATGCAATGCTTCGGCAGATAAAGAAAAGTCTTTTTCAAACTTAAATAGATAAAGATTTTTGAACCACATAATTTTGCCCCAGTTTAGTTATTGTAAATTAATTTTTTAGGCACGGGATTATGCAGTAAATTTATCTTTGAAAAAAGATAAAAAGAAGTTTTTTGTAAGCTTTTTTAAGAATCATAATAAGCAGAAATTGCCCGTCCAATTTTATTTAGCGTATTGGTAAACACCGCATCGTCTTCTTGCAATAAAGTCATACGAAAACCATTGATGTTCGAACCAAAACCCGTTAGTGGCACAACACAAACACCTTCTGATCCCATTAGTTCATAAGCAAACTGAAAATCATTGGGTGTGTCTTTGTTTTCATCAAGACTTTTATCAATACTTTCATTAAAATTTTCTAATTTATCTAGATAAACGCGAACTTCTTTATTGATAGATTCTAGTTTTGCTTTGGGTAAATCAAGCAGTTCGATTACAAGATAGAATACACCTTTGGGTTTGTTCATTCGTACCTGTGGAATATTAGCAAAAAAAGCCTCGGCTTCATCGGCACGGTTTTGATACTTTGCAATGCGTTGTGCTAAATAGCCTTTGTATTTGGGATGTTCGTATAAATGGGGTAAAACGATTTGGGGTAGGGTGGTGGAACATACCTCTAGCATTTTGGTTAGTAAGATAACGTTAATAAAATCACTGAAGTTTTTATCTTTATCTGCGTTATAAACTTCAATCCAACCACAGCGCGAACCAGGCCAGGGAATATCTTTGCTGATGCCTTTCATGCTGATGCCAGGGACATCGCCGATGACTTCATGGAGCAGGGTGGTTTTTACACCATCGAATGTCATGTGATGGTAGATTTCATCAAAGATCAAAAAGCAATCGTATTTTTTGGCGATAGCAATAATTTTTTCTAGGGTTTCGCGACGGTAAACACTGCCAGTAGGGTTGTTTGGATTAATGACTAAAATGGCGACTACGTGGTCGTTGTATTTGATTTTATTTTCAATCTCTTCGACATTAGGTTCCCAGTTGTCTTCTGGATTTAAGGCATAGGAAATAAAAGAGCAACCCGCATGCATAGATTCTGCGGTGGCATGTGAAGGGTAGGTAGGGCTGGGCATTAGTACGCGCGTTTCTTGGGGTAATTTGTTCATTACCTTGTTAATCGCTTCACCCAAGCCATTAAAAAATAGAATATCGTCTACGGTGCATTTTTTCTTATCAGAAAAGTGTTCCAGTACATATTCACGTGCGGCAATCGCGCCACGGGTTTCTGTATAAGCAAAACTTCGATCAGTCGCCACTTGTTTTTGGACTATCTCTTTCATCCAGTCAGGTACGTTTTCACCTGCGGCAACAGGGTCACCGATGTTTTCCCATATCATGGAAAAATCACCTAGCTTTTCTAGCTGTTTACCAATAATTACGACCTCACGAATGGGGTAGCTTAAAAGTGCGCTGTCGGCGCGGAGTAGGTTTTGTCGCACGGTTTTATCTTCTTTAATTTCTATTTTGAATCGAATCTGGATGGTAGCAGATAATGAGTGTTTTTTATGCTCGAATCCTAAAATACTGAAATTGTACTATTATTAATAGAGACCTCTCGTGTAAAGGTCTCGTGTAAAGGTCTCTAATAGTGCCGGATGTTCATTTCCCGCAGATGGTTTAA
>CAZMWD010000004.1:6779-21243 GCA_964569685.1 uncultured Cocleimonas sp.
TCTCGTGTAAAGGTCTCTAATAGTGCCGGATGTTCATTTCCCGCAGATGGTTTAATAATGTTATAAAAAGGGAATGATAGAGGAATAAAAAAGATGAAAAAAAATAATGTGAAAACCTTACGTTCTTTGATTTTCAGTCTATTGATCGTGTTACCTATTGGAACGGTCATGGCAGAAAAGCCGAGTGTCTATGGTAAACAGAAGGTTGTTTATCATATTAACTATGATAACCCCAAAGCGCAATCAGGCGCTTTACGAAATATCCAGAATCATATCAATGCAGTGGGTGCTGATAATCTTGATTTTAAAGTAGTGATGCACGGTAAAGGACTTTCTTTATTGTTAGAGCCTGATGAGGCTTCGAACACCAAGCTTAAGCTTGGAAATGCCACGGATGATATGCAGGCAAAAATAGCGGGTTTAAAAACCCAAGGTGTGGCTTTTAATGTGTGCGCAAATACGCTAAAGGGCAAAAAGATAGACTTTGAAAATGATTTATATGATGTAAATAAAGCCGATATTGTCCCCAGTGGGGTCGCTGAATTGTCGCGTTTACAACAGATGGGTTATACCTATATTAAGCCCTGAAAGATGAGGCTCTATAAAGGTAGTGCTTTGCCTCATTGAGGCAAAGCATCAATCATCTTATAAATGGTTTCTTGTTAAATACTTTTCTGTTGATGCAACTGTGCTTTAGTAGGCATCGGATAACCATTGAACTGCTCGGTTACACGCCAAACATTATAAGGCACATAGTTAGTATAATAATGTGAATAAACGCTTTGGTGTTTGTGAAAAACATGATTGTAAGTGCTATTTGGATTGTAGAGATTGTTATTCTTGATAGTAAAACGTGCAATCTTTACATCATTATTGGGCGAATTTGTTTTTGCTTCAACAAACATTTCAATGTGTTTATTGTTTCTGAATAGATTCATTAATTGTTTAACATTTTTTAAACTTGTTTTCCCTTCAATCGTGTAATCAACAGAGGGTTGAAGTGTTTTACGTTGAGTGGAATAAACTGTTTGTTGTTTTGGTCTGTGAGTAATATGTGAACTTACTGTTAAGTTGCGACTATTTTTTAGTAACTGTTGAAATAATCTAACCGTTTGTATATTTGTTTTCCCACTAGCGGTATAGGTAATGCGTTGATCTGTATTGTTGTTTGTGGCGTTAAACCTTGTTGCCTGAGCCATGGAAATGGTCGTTAATAGTAAACCCGCTGTGCAGAGCGCAAGCGCGGTATTTGAAAATAGTTTCATGAATATTCCCCAATATTATTATGATTCATCGTAGCCGAACGATGTATTATTTATTGCGCACAAATAATTGTTATAATTAGTTATGTGTTTATCTGTAGCAATGACCCGTAATAATAGCAAATATAAGTAAAATTTACCAGTAGATAAGTAACTTGTATTATTTATAAATAAGTATAGATAATACTTTTAATGGGCTTTGGTTAAGTGTAAAAATGTAGTTGAATTGTTTAACTTTTCACCCATATTGTATAGTTAGCTTATTGAATATTCTGACGATTAGGAACAAATAAAATGAAACGCGTATTTTTATTAATGGCAACGAACTTCGCTATAATCACAGTGTTAGGTCTGGTTTGGACTGTGCTGGATGCTTCTTTCGGGCTAACAGAAAGAATGGCGGCAATGGGGCTTCCTGCTGAATTTGGTTATATCGCTGTAATGTCGTTAGCCATCGGTTTTGGCGGTGCATTTATTAGCTTATGGATGTCTAAAGGTGCCGCTAAACGCAGTATGGGTGTGCAAGTAATTGAGACGCCGACAACCAAACAAGAACGTTGGTTATTTAATATAGTAGAACGTCAAGCCGAACGTGTGGGTATTGATATGCCCGAGGTCGGTATTTTTCATGCTGACGAGCCAAATGCCTTTGCCACAGGAGCGCGAAGAAATAGTGCTTTAGTTGCTGTTAGTACAGGGCTTTTGGATCACATGACTGCGAATGAAGTCGAAGCTGTGTTGGGGCATGAAATGGCGCACGTTGCCAATGGTGATATGGTCACGCAAACCTTATTGCAAGGTGTGTTGAATACCTTTGTGATTTTCTTTGCACGAGTGATCGCACGTCTTGTTAGTTCGCTTATGTCAGGTAATCGTCAAGGAGGTGGCGGTAGTTATGGTATGGCGTACTTTGCTATCTCTATGGTTGCGCAGGTGTTACTTGGGTTTTTAGCGAATATAATTGTGATGTGGTTTTCACGTTATCGTGAATTTCATGCGGACAAAGGTGGCGCAGATTTAGCGGGTCGTGAAAATATGATTGCAGCACTACGCAAGCTACAGCAAGTGAATCAACCTCAGGATCTTCCCGGTGAAATGGCAGCGTTTGGAATTGCTGGTGGTTTAGGTGATGGAATGAAAAAATTGTTTATGACGCATCCTCCCCTTGAAGAGCGAATTGCAGCGTTGGAAAGAAGCAGATAATAATGCGCCATTTATTATTGGTAGCACATGGTAGTCGACGTGAAGCATCCAATGATGAAGTGCGCCTACTGTCTATCAAAATGGCATCGCTGGATCATGGTTTTGATGCAGTGGATTGTGCCTTTCTTGAACTGGCAGAGCCGTTGATTCCTGATGGTATTCGTCAAGCGATTGCTAAAGGTGCAACCGAAGTGATTGTGCTACCGTATTTTCTTTCTGCTGGGCGACATGTGGTGACAGATGTGCCCGCTGAAGTTGATTCAGTGCGGGCAGAGTTTCCCGATGTGAGGATGACCTTAGCACCTTATCTTGGTAGTGCGGATAGCATTGCTTCATTATTACTTGATCAAGCTGGAAAAGTTTAATTACCCAGTGCTTTATTAAGCTGCGCAAAACTGGTGGCTCTTTCGCTGGGGTTAATCTCAACGCCTAATTGATTGCTCAGTTGCGTGATAGAAAAAATACCGCGTAAAAAATTATTCCCCTTTTTATTTTCTAGCACCAGCATATGGTGTCGTCCGCATTCTTTTAATGCTTCCACAACATCGCTAACCTGTGCTTTTTCTACCTGATGTAGCGGAATTGCTTCTAGTTCGCTGAGCGGTGTCATCATATCATGTGCGGTAATTTCATCACGACTGCCACCCTTATTGGTCACAAATAATAAGGGTTTTTCACCAAGGATGTCGTTTGCAGTAATCAGACCAATCAGCTTTTCTTGGGCATCGTGAACAAAAAGGAGCCGAACGCCACAGGCGATCATTTTATCATTGATGTTGGCAAGCGATGCGCCTGCTTCAATCTGAAAGGGTTTAATGACTTTAAAATTAGTCATTACGCGGATTGCAGGGTCATCACCACGCACGTGTTGATCAGAATCTTGTTTGGGTGTTAATAAACTAACATCGTCGGGTACTTGTTGCGAATGAATACCACGTTCTATTTCTGCCATGGGTGTTCCTTATGATTTTTCTTAATTTAAATAGTGAGGGGATTCAAGTTTACTTGACTATTTTTTTCAGAGAAAGAAATGAAGGCTAAATAAAATAAATAAAATGAAACTACTGCTTGTATAGCACACAGGTATCACATAAAATGCCCCGTTCTTTGAATCCCAATGCATTGGCATGATTATTACATATCCTTTTGCATGTTGGAATTCATTAACTGAATTTATTATTTATCTTCATTTCTGGAGAATTGAAATGGGAACAACAGTCAGCGCAAAACCAGCTGAAGTAAAACGCGATTGGTTTGTAGTCGATGCCGACGGCAAAACATTAGGTCGTCTTGCAAGTGAAGTTGCTTCACGTCTACGTGGTAAGCATAAGCCAATTTATACACCGCATGTTGATACAGGCGATTACATCGTTATTGTCAACGCGGAAAAAATTCGCGTCAGCGGAAACAAAGCAAAAGATAAAATGTATTACAAACATACGGGTTATATCGGTAATTTGAAATCAACGAGCTTTGAAAAAATGATACAAACAACACCTGAGCGTGTGATCGAGCTTGCGGTTAAAGGTATGTTGCCTAAAAATCCGTTAGGTCGTGATATGTACAGAAAATTAAAAGTCTACGCAGGTCCTGAGCATAATCATCACGCTCAACAACCTCAGACACTAGAACTCTAAGTTAGACATATAGTTAGATAGTTAGGTTAGACATATAATTAGATAGTTAGTTAGATATTAAATTAGACATATAGAGCAAGGTTACAAATAATGGCTACAGCACAATATTACGGAACAGGTCGACGCAAATCATCTTCAGCACGCGTGTTCATGACAAAAGGAAGCGGTAAAATTGTTATCAATAAATTACCACTTGAAGAGTATTTTGGTCGCGAAACAGCGCACATGATTTTAAAGCAACCTTTAGTCACCACAGAAACAGATAACCAGTTTGATTTCATGGTGACGGTTAAAGGTGGTGGTGATAGTGGTCAAGCGGGCGCGATTCGTTTGGGTATCTCTAGAGCCTTGCTTAAATACGATGAAAGTTTACGTGGCGCGTTGAAGAAAGAAGGCTTTTTAACTCGCGATGCACGTAAAGTGGAACGTAAGAAAGTTGGATTACATAAAGCACGTAGAGCGACACAGTTCTCGAAACGTTAATTTTACGTTTCAGTGTTTTATTCAAAAGCCACCTTGGAAACAAGGTGGCTTTTTTATGTTATATTTTGAGTTTACACAATAAAAAAATGGAAAGTACGTTCGAGGGATGAAAAAGAAATTACTGATCACGGTAGCGTGGGTTGCATTTTTTGCATTACCTCTAATGAGCAATGCGGAAAATAAAATCTACGGTAACTTGCATGTACACGTAGGCAAGATAGAAGGCGACTCTGACCTACACGTAAATAGTTACTCCTCCGAGTTGGGTGTAAAGGGAAAAACGCTCGTCAATGATCAATGGTTGGTTTTTCATCAATTAGAAGTTGAATTGAATACTTTCAATGGTACAGATGAAGATGAGGATCTTTCTCTAAGGCATGCGTGGTTAGGTGTAAAAACCAAAGTAGGTGAATTTCGTGTCGGTCGGCATGTGTCTATTTACGATATTGTCGATGATGCTCAAGAATTGCTTTCAAAAAGAGGTCAAGTATTCCCTTCAACAAGATCAGAGACAGATTTACTGCTGTACGTAAATAAATCAGGTTTAATGGCGTATTCCATTACTTTTGAACCCTTTGAAAGTGCTGCGAAAGATAGGGTGGTGAGTGGTTTACTTAATTATGCCAAAGGGCCTTATTATGCTGGCTTAGGCGTTGAAAAATCGAGTGGTTTAAGTGCGGGCAGTAAATTATCTCTTGGTTATCACGCACTTGATGCAAACAAGGATGATAAATACGCACTGGGATTAACCTATGATAAACAACTTGGAAGTGGCGCAACATCGTTAACAGCAACGGGTCTATACCGTTTTGGAAAGGTGACTGTGGGTGCAGAATTGGGTAAAGTGTTAAGCGGTGCTGTATTGAACCAAGATAACTCTGTGAAATTTATTAAAGATACTAAAAATAAGGCGCTGGAACTGGGTTATCAATGGAATAAAAACACCATATTCTATATTGATCATGCAAAACTAGGTGAACGTTCAGAAACTTCAATCGCCGTAAAATACGACTTTTAGATACAATCCCTCAGGTCTCTAGGAGGCTGTCCGAGAACTAAAACCTATCATCAATTCTATAGGAACTAATACATGAGTAAACTTGAAGCATTAATTTTTGATGTTGATGGCACATTGGCGGATACAGAACGAGATGGGCATCGTGTCGCCTTTAACCAAGCTTTTAAAGAAGCAGGGCTGGATTGGGATTGGAGCGTTGAATTATACGGCGAGTTATTACAAGTCACCGGTGGCAAAGAGCGTATTCGTCTTTATGTCGAACAGTTTCTAAAAGATGATTTTACTTTTGAAGGTGATATTACCGAGTTTGCTGCAGGCTTGCATAAACGCAAAACCCATTTTTATTTAGAACTTTTACAATCCGGTGCGATTCCGCTACGACCTGGTGTCGAGCGTTTAATCAACGAAGCACGTGACGCGGGTTTACGTTTAGCTATTTCCACAACGACGACACCTGCTAACGTGACCTATTTGTTAACAGCCACTTTGGGTAAAGAATCCATTGATTGGTTTGAAGTGATTGCGGCGGGTGATATTGTTCCCGCCAAAAAACCTGCGCCCGATATTTATACATGGGCGATGGAGAAAATGGATATTCAACCCGAAGCCTGTTTGGCATTCGAAGATTCGTTAAATGGGATTAAATCGTCATTAGCGGCTAATTTAAAAACTCTTATTACGGTCAATGGCTACACCAAAGAGGATGACTTTAGTGGTGCAGTGCTGGTATTGGATCAGTACGGCGAGCCAGATTCAGCCTTTACAGTGCTAGAAGGTGAGGCAAGGGATTTCACCTATGTGAATATTGCTATGCTTCATGAGTTGCATGGAAAAGACTGACTCGGTTTTTAATTCCCGTTCGATTGTTTCTACTCAGTCTGGTCTTCATGAAAATTTAGAAAAGACAGTTAAGAAACATTTTGATCATCCGTATAAAAAGCCGATTGCACAACATACCCAAGATGCGTTTGATCAGGTCAAACAAAGAGTCGAAAATAGCATTGACCAAAACAGACCACTGGTTTTTGATTCATGTTGCGGTACGGCGCTAAGTACTAAAATATTGGCAACTGAAAATCCAAATGCCTTAGTGTTAGGAATAGATCGTTCTTGTTTTCGATTGAGTAAACAATACAATGAGTCCTTGCCAGATAATGCTATATTAATTCAGGCAGATTGCGCAGACTTTTGGTTGCTGGCAAATAAAGCGGGCTGGAAATTACAAAAGCACACCCTTTTTTATCCCAACCCTTATCCTAAAACCAAGCATTTAAAACGTCGCTGGCATGCGCATCCTGTTTTTCCTACACTATTGGCATTAGGGGGAGAGTTGGAACTACGCACCAATTGGAAAATCTATGCAGATGAGTTTTGCGCGGCACTCAATATTGCGAATCAAGCGTGTGAGGGTGTAGTAAGCATTAGTCCAGAACAAGCGATGACATTATTTGAAAAAAAATACCACGAAAGTGGACAGGCACTCTATCAGTGTAAACGGATCATACATTTATAGGCTATACTCATAGTATACCCTAATCCCCAGATAGAAAACACAACGATAGCACAAGTCTTTGATTCCACAGAACATCCCAAAAATATTCAATTAACCTACGGGTGAAACGAATATTTTTCGAATATCCTGTGAAACCAAATACTTGCACTCTCATTCGCGTTTCTATCTGGGGATTAGGGGTATACGTCTATCTTACTTATATCTATCAAGGAGTTATCATGCACGCAGTTCACAAGGCAGTTATTTCATTTTCTTTATTCATTTCCTTATTTTTTATCTCAATTCCCGCCCATGCACTTGATGCATTCTCTCCTACGCTGAATGCAGGTGGCAAACAATTAGTATTAAATGGAAAAGGTCAGCGAACTAAATTTGTGCTTACCTTATATAACGCAGGGCTGTATTTAGAAAAAAAGAATAACGATGCCGATAGCATTATGAATGCGAATCAAACCATGGCGTTGCGATTACAAATTGTTTCAGGTTTCATTAGTTCAGAAAAAATGACACAAGCAACAAAACAAGGTTTTGCAAATGCAACGGGTGGCAAAACGGCGCCGATTCAAGCACAAATAAACCAGTTTTTAAGTGCATTTAAAGCCCCCATAAAAAAGGGTGATATTTTCGAGTTTACTTATACGCCAACAGGCGGAACAAAAGTGGTGAAAAACCGTAAGGGTATTACCGTGATTAAAGGTCTCCCATTTAAGAAAGCCTTATTTGGTATTTGGTTATCGAATCGTCCTGCTCAGGCAAGCTTAAAGAACCAGCTACTAGGGAGGCTGTCCGAGAACTAAAAATCTACTGCAAATCCCATAAACATCATAATCTGACCTTATTGAAATCGTTAAATAGCCCTGCTATTCGCCTCATTCAATAAGCCCAGCTTATAATATTTCTGTGATTTTCGTTACGATTCTAGTTCTCGGACAGCCTCCTAGGCAAGTAAATTACACAGAAGCTTAAAATAAACTTCTTCTAAAATATCTAGCTCATCAATACCCACGCATTCATTTATTTGGTGAATCGTGGCGTTAGTTGGGCCAAGTTCTAATACCTGCGCGCCTGTCGGTGCAATAAAACGCCCATCCGATGTGCCACCACTGGTGGATAGCTCTGTATCAATACCAGTGACTTCTTTTATCGCGCTCACGGCTGATTCAACTAAGCTTCCTTCTGCGGTTAAAAAAGGCATTCCCGATAATGCCCAGTTGATTTCATAATTTAGCTTATGTTTATTCAACATCGCTTCGACACGTTGTTGAATTTCTTCCGGTGTAATCTCAGTAGAGAAACGAAAGTTAAATACCATCTCCAGCGTTCCTGGAATCACATTAGTCGTGCCCGTACCGGAGTTTAAATTAGATACTTGAAAGGTGGTGGGCGGGAAGAAGTCATTACCCTTATCCCATTCCATTGTCGTAAGCTCCGCTAGTATCGGCGCAGTAAGATGAATTGGATTATCAGCAAGATGTGGGTACGCCACATGACCTTGTTTACCGATAATGTTAAGCGTGCAGCCTAACGAGCCACGTCGCCCGTTTTTAATTACATCCCCCACCTTTTTTGTAGAGGATGGCTCACCGACTAAGCACCAATCTATTTTTTCATTACGTGCTTCCAGCGTTTCGATGACTTTAACCGTGCCATTATGCGCAGGGCCTTCTTCGTCACTGGTAATTAAATATGCAATCGAGCCTTTATGATTGGGGTGTTCTTTAACAAAACGCGCACAAGCAATCGTAAAAGCCGCAACACTGCCTTTCATATCCGCTGTACCACGACCGTATAATTTTCCATCACGTATCGTCGCAGTAAAAGGGTCACTATCCCAGCTTTCGACAGGGCCGGTTGGCACAACATCGGTATGACCTGCAAAACAAAAGAGGGGAGCTTCTGTGCCTTTGCGTAGCCAAATATTGTTAACCGCGTCTGCATTTTTACCAAAAGGCATTTTCTCAGTTTTAAACCCAAGCGGTTCTAATTGATCAATCAATAATTGCTGACAGCCTTTGTCTTTTGGTGTGACAGAGGCACGAGAAATAAGATCAGCGGTTAATTTAAGTGTGGCTGAATGGTTAAAGCTTTCTGGCATGAGTGATTCTTTATTATTTATTTAAGAGAAGCCCATTATAGGTTTTTTCCGAGAAACCTACGACGACTTTATCCGACATTTCTAAAACAGGGCGTTTAATAATGGTCGGCTGATCTTCGGCGATCACTAATGCCAACGTTTCATCCATATTTTGTTTGGATTCATCGGGCAAATTGCGCCACGTGGTGCTGCGTTTATTAATTACTTTCTCCCAGCCAAGCTCCTTCATCCATGCCCGAAGTTGTATGGGGTTTAAGCCATCTTCTCTAAAGTCGTGAAATTGGTATTCGATAGTGTTTGTTTCTAAATATTTACGTGCTTTTTTAATGGTGTCGCAGTTTTTAATGCCGTATAGAATGATCATAATTAGTTATATTGAGGTCTTTTATAATTACAAATGGCTTATTTAACCACAGAGGGCGCAGAGGTCACAGTATTTTTATCAAGGTTTATAACTTAGCTTCTCAGTAAATAGCTGTGTTGGTAATATTACAGAAGCATCTTTCAAAGGTTTATTTACAAGAAGTTTATCACCTGTTACAAGAATTGATTTTTTATTTTCTTGTAATAAATCCCATAAATGATTATCCCCACTATCCGGTGCTTTTTCTAGACCTACAGGAGGTTCGCAAAAAATGGCATTCGCAATGATGTCAGTTAATAGTTGATCAATTTCCTTTTCATTTAGACCATGTATTTTTCTTAATTTTGGGCGTAATAATACTTCACGATATTCTTGTAGAAGGGCTGGAGATATCACATAGATTATAGTGCCTTTTAACATCGCATCTACAATGGCTATGACGGGGCTTTCTTTTTGTGAGCTAATTAGACCTGCAACAAGTACATTTGTATCAATAATGTACAGCTTTGTCATTTTTGTTTACGAACGTTTCTTATTTCATCAAGCGCAATCGTCATAGCATCAACATCGTTAAGATTTGCCTTGTTTTTAGCGTTTTCTTTCGCTTTTTTTAAAATATCCTGACTGCTAGTCATTGGGCGAATACCTCTCAAAAGTAAACTCTCTTCTATGATATTTCCAATCGTGCGCCCTTGACGGATAGCGGTTTCTTTAAGGGATAAATGTAAGCTGTCTTCAAGTGTGATTGTTAGGCGACTCATTCCAGTACCTTCTTGGTGTTTTGATATTATTGCATTATAGCACCAAAGCACCAATGTGGTGGAATTACTATAAGAATAGGGTGGTTATAGAAATAAGCACCAAGTTTGTGAAAAGTTTAATGGTGTGTGATCATGATGTTATCTCTATCCAATGCTATTTTCCAAAATATCAAGCCCCCATTTAACCACAAAGTTTTCAGGTTCTGAGGTTTTTTCCGAATCAACGAGTAAAGGTTGTTGCACTTGTTTGGCTCCTTTTTGCATCAAAATTTCGCCCAGTTGTTTGCCACCCAAGCAATAATCATCACCGTAACTACTATCACCTAAAATAGCCATAGCATAACTGATACCTTCAAAAGATACTTTTTTGGTATAAAGCTTTCGCCAAAATGCACAAAAGTTCTTGGGGAGCTCACCTTCACCTGTGGTAGAGGTCACAATTAGCAATAAATCACTTTGCAAATTCTGCAGGTCTTTTAAGGTGGGTTTATAGTTAACCGTTACTGTGTGCTTTTTTTCATTAAGTGCTTCTTCTAGCTTTTTTCCAGCATATTCTGCCGCACCGTCTACCGACCCAATAAATAAGGTAATATTCATAAAACTAATCTAACTTTGATAATTGATAGATGAAATGGATAATACGCACCTATCGAGTTCAAGTCACGGACTCAGGTTAAGCCATAAGCTCTGAAATATGTGCCACAACGGCACTGGCACTGCCTTGTATATTATAGCCACCCTCTAGCATTGATACGATATTGCCTTGGCAGTGCTTATCCGCAAGTGCTTTAACCATTTGTGTTAATTTTATAAACCCTTGATTACTAATATCAAAACAGCCTAGAGGATCATCTTCTCGGCTATCAAAACCTGCTGAAATCAGAATTAAGTCGGGTTTAAATTTTGCAACTGCTGGCAATAATTTTTTTTCAAAGGCTTTTACAATCGCAGCATCATTTGTACCGCAACTCAGATGTACATTGATGTTAAAGCCTTTGCCTTTACCTTTACCCACACGGCTTGGCAGACCTGTGCCTGGGTAGGCGTGCATATCATGCGTAGAAAAAAACAAAACACTTGGGTCATTATAGAATGCTAATTCAGTACCATCACCATGATGGTAATCCCAATCAATGATTAAAATATTTTTTCGTTTATAGTGCTGTTGGGCATACCTTGCGGCAATAGCAATGTGATTGTAAAAACAGAAACCTTCTTCCTGCCCCGTGTTGCGCGCATGATGTCCTGGTGGGCGTGAGGCACAAAAAGCATTTCGTGCTTGACCTTTGCAGACTGCATCGACGGCTGCTAATACACCCGCAGTCGCGAATAGAGCATTCGTGTGCATTATCGGTTGTTTGGTCTTTATCGCTTTGATATGTTGTTGGGTGTGAACACTATCAAGCCATTGTTCTGCACCAAGCATAGGCGAAATAGGGACTGTTTTATTTATAATATTAGTCGCACTAATTTGTTTTTTTATTGCTTGATAGCGTGCAGGTGACTCTGGGTGCGAGGGGTGGATATGATGTTTTTTAAAGCCATCATCTAATACCAAGGCTGTTTTTGTTTTTGAGCGTGCGTGACTGATTGGCGGCACACCTAACACCCCTAGTGCTATGATACTTTGTGATGATAAAGTCAGAAATTTTCGACGATTCATAATTAATTACTCTATAGTTTTTCATTTAAGTTTTAGCTTAGGCGTTTTAGAAGAATCGTTTCAAAGCCCGATACTTCGGTGCTTTAGCATCCGGTTGATTCAAATACTCTTTAACTCCCCAGCACCCATAAAACTGACAACTTCTCGGTGCAGAAAACGCTACAAACAACGATCCACCCGTAATTCGTTTCCAGTTTTGTAAAAATTCCACATAGAATTTTTCCATGGTGTGTACGCGATTTGCACCGATTAAATATTGATTGGGTAAGCTTTTGGTGGAGCGTGCCTTTGGGTCGGTAAGGTGTTGTCCGCCTTCATAGGCAATTAACTTTACGCCGTATTTTTTGGCATATTCCATTTGTTGCCCGATCATTTTGTAGACGTTGTTCATTGAATACGGGTTCTTTTTATCGTCTTTTAGTAGTGTAAAAACACTGGGTACGCTATTTACGCCACCGAGTGCTTTGGCGTGGACGAAAAAATAAGGTGCGATTGCCATTGCATCGACGTGTTTGTAGGCATTCTTGTGTTCCATCACTACGGGAGTCATATAGCGGTTTGCCGACCATGCACCCATTACGCGCACTAAACGATGTCGTCCACCGAAGGCTTGTTCAAATATTTTAAAAATCTCGACAGCGCGTTGCGAGGAATATTTATAACCCGCCTGATTCGGGTCGCGGTCTAGCCCTAATTTCGTGCCCATCTGTTTGGTGTAGTGGGTTTGCATAAACACCGTATTCCATGTCTCATTGGTGTATTCGATATAAGCCTTGAGGTTAGGTCGTAAATGTTTTCTTATATAACGCGCATATTGCTGTACAAAGTTATTATCCGCCGCATGAGGAATATTGAACCATGGGTCTCGATTAAGCACATTCGCTAGTTTTACCATTACTTCAAGTGGCGCACCACGAACGCCTTCTACGCCTGCCCATGTTGCTTTGCTCATTTGATTCATTTGATTCCAATGACGGATGGGATTGCGCGTAATACCTGATATATTCATCATACGAATGACTTTAAAGTCTTTCATAAAACGCAAGTAATCAGGGTTAAATATAATTTGTTTATGGTGCTTTTCAAAGGAGCGGTAATTTCCGCGACATTGTTTTGCACTGTTCACCCGTTGAAATGGATTGTTGGCACAAATTCCACCCGGTAATAATACCCGAATATTGCGTAAATAATTACGCGGTTCGGAGCGTTTGATGATTAATGCGACTTGTATAAATTTATCTGCACCCGAGCGAATATCAATGATTTCTTTACCTGGGGAGGAGCTAATCACTTTGACATCACCTCCTTTACTTTCATAGGCAAGCTGTCCTTCGCCATCATATAGTACCGTGTATTGTCCTTCTGGTAATGTGCCTGCGGGTAGCCAGTGGAGCATATAAGTACCCGCTTGACCGCCTTTTAAATCGCGTGGCCAACCGTCTTTGTCATACACTACATTACCACGGGTGAATTTTTTGGCTTCTTTAAACGGCATCGCCATTTTAAAGACATTCACAAACGGTACGCTAGAATCGACGTGTTGGATTTCATTGGTATTCATGCCAATGGGGAGTTTGGCGATAACAGTAGATGAAAGAGTGAGAAGTAAAAGTGCTGTTATCAATCCTTTGATTTTATGCATGTTTTTTCCTGTAGCGTTTATGTATTAACTTGTATGAAAGTATTAGTGCTTATTTTTTCATCAAAGTTCTTAATAGGGAATATTTATTTTTTGTTTTTGATGAAAATTATCAGAATGAGTCTGTTATGAGGCAAAGTAGCTGGATGTGTTAAACTTATAGGGTGGTATAAACTGTGCGAGGTAAAAGAATAATATGGAAAAAATTATTTTTACTATTACTGGATTATTGTTGTTTTTCTTACGGCTTGCAATAGTTCAAGTAAAGCCACAACAGATTTACCTGCTGTTGATTTATCCGATGTTAATTTCTCTGTCATTCACAGTGCTGAGAGTCATCATGACTTAATCAACGGTGTATTTATTCATAAACGTTTTAAACACTTAAATGAAAATAATTATCAGACAGAATATAAAAAATACACGGGTGAAAATACTTCTACGTTAATCGACTTCTCCAAGGAAACCGCTTTATTACTGTATATGGGTCTACATACCAGTGGCGGATATTCTATTAAAGTAGACAAGGTTAAAGATGAAGGTAACTATGTAACGGTATCGGTAGTTTCACAAGAACCGGGTAGTTGTCCAGCAGATGCGGCATTAACAAACCCTTATCAATTTGTAAAAATAGCAACGAATAAGACAATTATAATTCATGAATTAGCCCCGATATTAGGCACAATGACCTCATCAGGCAGTTGTACTTATAGTGCATCCGATAATGATGTTAGCCCTTTAAATGATGTGAGTTTTTCTGTTTTACATGCATCAAACCATTTAAGGAGACCCTGATTAAGTCCCATAAAATTCTGTAAGCTTCTAG
>CAZMWD010000005.1:0-9163 GCA_964569685.1 uncultured Cocleimonas sp.
CTAGGAGGATGACGCTAAAAACAAATTATTGTTTTAGCTATGTTTATAGCAAATGTTTCTTAACTTTGTTGTAGGCTGGTTTCAAACGTAACCGCATTTAACCCCAAATTTTCCTTGGGGTTAAATTTTTCTGATTAAATATACTCTCTTTGGTATTTAGGTTTGTTTCACTTATTAATTTTATTAATCGGCAAATATAAAAATAAATCTTGTTCATTGGTTGTGATCTTGTTAAAAATGAGTGTATATTCACCCCCACTAAAATAAATATCATTTTGAATGTTTTGTTGTTTAATCTGTTTAAAAACTAAACAAACGCACCGAAATAGGGTGTTAGACCGATTTTTTACAACTACAATTATAACTAAAATAATAATTTAAACGACCGCTAGCTTTAAGGAGAATGTATGCTCGCAGAGTATCTGCCAGTACTTGTATTTTTAGGTGTAGGATTTGCAATGGCGATGATGATGTTATTGCTAGGTGCTTTAATTGCGCCACGTCGCCCCGATGTTGCTAAAGACTCTCCGTTCGAGTGTGGTTTTGAGGCATTCGGAGATGCGCGTATGAAATTTGATGTGCGTTATTATCTGGTTGCTATCCTCTTTATTATCTTCGATTTGGAAATTGCCTTCTTGTTTCCGTGGGCAGTTACACTCGATAAAATCGGTTTGTTTGGTTTGATTTCCATGAGTGTTTTTCTAGGTATTCTGATTATCGGTTTTATCTACGAATGGAAAAAAGGAGCGCTGGAATGGGAATAGAAGGCGTTCTAAAAGAAGGTTTTGTAACCGCGAAGCTGGATGGTTTAATCAACTGGGCGCGTACCGGTTCGATGTGGCCGATGACGTTTGGTTTGGCATGTTGTGCAGTAGAAATGATGCAAGCAGGCGCATCGCGTTACGATATGGATCGTTTCGGTATTTTGTTTCGGCCCAGTCCTCGTCAATCTGATGTGTTAATTGTTGCAGGAACGCTCACCAATAAAATGGCACCTGCGCTACGCAAAGTTTATGACCAAATGGCAGAGCCACGTTGGGTGATCTCAATGGGTTCTTGTGCCAATGGTGGTGGTTATTATCATTATTCTTATGCCGTAGTGCGCGGTTGTGATCGTATTATTCCTGTTGATGTTTATGTGCCGGGCTGTCCTCCAACAGCAGAAGCCTTGTTGTACGGAATTATCCAATTACAAAGTAAAATTCGTAATACTAATACCATTGCGCGACAGGACGATGCTTAATGAGTGAGTCCTTGGCTTTGGTCGCGTTGCAATCGCACCTTGAATCTGTTTTTGAGTCAGGTGAATCAGGTGCAAGTAAAATCCAATCATCCCAGATTAGTTTTGGAGAATTGACTATCGAAGTGGATCAGCAGGATTTGCTCGAAGCGGCAACGCTATTGCGTGATGATGAAGGGTGTCATTTTGAACAAATGATAGATCTGTGTGGCGTGGATTACTTAGCTTATGGTGATTCTGAGTGGGACATCGGAGGCAGTGGTTTTACACGCGGTGTGTCACGTGAGTTTTCATTTGATGGAGAAGAGCCACAAGAGACGGTTGAATTTGAAGGTAAGCGTTTCGCTGTAGTGATTCATTTATTATCGCTCAAGCATAATCACCGACTTCGTTTAAAAGTATATTGTGATGATAACGACTTCCCGATGGTAGATTCTATTACTGATATTTGGAATGGCGCAAACTGGTTTGAAAGAGAAGCCTTTGATATGTTTGGTATTATGTTCAGTGGTCACCCCGATTTACGTCGTATTCTTACCGATTATGGTTTTGTGGGTCATCCATTCAGGAAAGACTTTCCCTTAATTGGGCATGTCGATATGCGTTACGATGAAGATCAAAAACGTGTTGTTTATGAGCCTGTTTCAATTGAGCCACGGATTTTAGTGCCGCGTGTGATTCGTAAACAAAAAAATAAGGCGGAGCAATAATAATGCCTGAAATTCGTAATTTCACTTTGAATTTTGGTCCTGCTCATCCTGCGGCGCACGGTGTGTTGCGCCTCGTGTTGGAAATGGATGGTGAAGTGATTCAACGCGCCGATCCACATATTGGTTTATTGCACCGAGGCACAGAAAAATTAGCCGAAAGTAAGCCGTACAACCAAAGCATCGGTTATATGGATCGCCTCGATTACGTGTCGATGATGTGTAACGAGCATGGTTATGTATTAGCGCTTGAAAAAATGCTGGGTATAGAAGCCCCGATTCGTGCGCAATATATACGCACTATGTTCGATGAAATTACCCGTATTCTAAATCACTTATTATGGATTGGTGCGCATGCGCTTGATGTTGGCGCAATGACGATGTTTTTGTACGCATTTCGT
Source organism: uncultured Cocleimonas sp. (assembly GCA_964569685.1). Lineage (GTDB taxonomy): Bacteria > Pseudomonadota > Gammaproteobacteria > Thiotrichales > Thiotrichaceae > Cocleimonas. The sequence continues at coordinate 2,349 of CAZMWD010000005.1, forward strand.
GAGCGCGAAGATTTAATGGATGTTTACGAAGCGGTGTCGGGTGCGCGTTTGCACGCAACCTATTATCGCCCCGGTGGTGTTTATCGTGATTTACCCGATACCATGCCATTGCACGAAAAAGCGCGTTGGTATAACGATGCTGATATTAAGCGTTTGAATAAAAATCGTGGCGGTTCGGTATTAGATTTTATCGAAGACTTCACCCAGCGTTTCCCTAAGTATGTAGATGAATATGAAACGCTACTGACGGATAACCGTATCTGGAAACAACGCTTGGTTGATATTGGAATAGTCTCTCCAGAGCGTGCTTTGCAATTGGGATTAAGCGGTGCAATGCTACGTGGTTCAGGTATTGAATGGGATTTGCGCAAAAAACAACCCTATGCGATGTATGACCAAGTGGATTTTGATATTCCCGTTGGTACAAATGGCGATAGTTACGACCGTTATCTAGTGCGCATTGAAGAAATGCGTCAATCCAACAAAATCATTAAGCAATGTGTTGATTGGTTGCGCGTCAATCCAGGTCCTGTGATTCACGAAGATCATAAAATCACCCAACCAAAACGTGAAACCATGAAAGGCGATATGGAAGCCTTGATTCATCACTTTAAATTAGCAACAGAAGGTTATTGTTTGCCAGAAGGAGAGGCGTACGCTGCTATCGAACATCCTAAAGGTGAATTCGGTTGTTACATTGTTTCAGATGGTGCGAATAAACCGTATCGCTTAAAAGTACGCGCGCCGGGTTTTGCACATATGTCGGCGATGGATGAGCTAACCAAAGGTCATATGTTGGCAGATGTGGTGACCGTTATTGGTACTATGGATATTGTATTTGGTGAGGTTGATAGATAAATTATGACTGCCTCTCTTAATAATCCCGCTTCGCATAACAACCCCGCTTCGCAAAAAAACTCTATTTTAAGTAAGCACGAGACAGATGAAATAGATCGCTGGTTAAAACGTTTTCCAGAAGATCAGGCGCAGTCAGCCTTGTTAGCAGCATTACGCGCGGTAATGCACGAAGATCATTATCTGTCGATAGAAAAGATGGATGCGGTCGCAGAGTATTTAGATATACCTAAAATAGCAGTTTACGAAGTCGCTAGTTTTTATTCTATGTTTGAAATGGATGAAAAAGCGGCGGCAAAGAATGTTATTGCAGTGTGTACAAACGTATCTTGTATGCTAAACGGTTCGGATAAAATTGTAGAACATATCGAAGAAAAGCTGGATGTTAAATTGGGCGAAAGCACCAAAGATGGTCAGTTTTTCTTCAAAATAGAAGAAGAATGTTTGGCTGCTTGTTGTGGTGCGCCGATGATGCAATTGAATCATGTTTATCATGAAAACCTGACGGTCGAAAAAGTAGATGAATTGCTGGATGGATTGATGCAGCAACGTCGTGACTCTGATGATGTCGTTGATAGTGACGATAATGTCGATAACGGCGGTAAAGACGGTAAAGACCAAAAGGAGACAAGCTAATGGTTGATCAAGTTTGTTTCACAACAAAACAGTATGGCGATGATGCGCATTCACTCGAAAGCTATTTGAAAACAGGTGGCTATCAATCGTGGGATAAAATCCTTAAAGATGGCACTGAAATAGACGACATTATCGAAGAAGTTAAGCAGTCTGGTTTAAGAGGTCGAGGTGGAGCAGGTTTTCCAACCGGTCTTAAATGGAGCTTTATGCCACGCAATATGCCGGGGCAAAAATACATTGTATGTAACTCGGATGAATCAGAACCCGGCACCTGTAAAGACAGAGATATTTTACGCTTTAATCCTCATGCCTTGGTTGAAGGTATGGCAATCGCAGGCTACTGTATTGGCGCGACGGTGGGTTACAACTACATGCGTGGCGAGTTTATGGATGAGCCTTCGATTCGTTTTGAACAAGCGGTGAAAGAAGCTTACGAAGCCGGATATTTAGGTAAAAACATTAAAGGCAGTGGTGTTGATTTTGATCTGCATGGTGCTTTGGGCGCAGGTGCTTACATCTGTGGCGAAGAAACGGCATTGCTGGAATCATTAGAAGGCAAAAAAGGGCAACCACGTTTTAAACCCCCTTTTCCTGCAAGTTTTGGTTTGTACGGTCGTCCAACAACCATCAATAATACTGAAAGCTTGGCCTCTATTCCTGCTATTTTACGTGGTGGCGGTGAATGGTTTAAAGATATGGGCGTGGAAGGCTCGGGCGGAGAGAAATTATTTTCTGTTTCGGGTCATTTAAATAATCCTGGCAATTTTGAAGTGCCGATGGGTCTTCCATTTAAAGAATTACTCGAAATGGCGGGCGGCGTACGCAACGGCAATAAATTAAAAGCGGTTATACCCGGTGGTTCATCTGTTCCTGTGCTGAAAGGCGATGTAATGATGGGGCTTACGATGGATTACGATACCATCGCTAAAGCAGGTTCTTATCTAGGCTCAGGCGCAGTGATTGTGATGGATGACACCACCGATATGGTTAAGGTCTTGCAACGTATCTCACGCTTTTACTTCTCTGAATCTTGTGGTCAATGTACGCCGTGTCGCGAAGGCACGGGTTGGCTGTATCGTGTGCTAACGCGCATTGTGGAAGGCAAAGGTAAAATGGAAGATATTGATCTTCTGGAAGAGGTTGCCCACAAAATTGAAGGTCGTACTATCTGCGCTTTAGGCGAAGCGGCGGCAATGCCTGTTTGGAGTTTTGTACAGAACTTTAGAGAAGAATTTGTTTACTATGTTGAAAACGGCTGTTCTATGGTGGATGTACCATGAGCACTGAGAACAAAAAAGACCTAGAAGAAAATCGAGTAAAAATCACCATTAACGACAAAGAAATGGAAGTGCCTGCGGGTGCTATGTTGATAGACATTGCAGATAAAAATGATATTCATATCCCGCGCTTTTGTTATCACAAAAAATTGTCGATTGCTGCAAACTGCCGGATGTGTTTGGTTGAGGTAGAAAAAGCACCTAAACCAATGCCAGCTTGTGCTACTCCCGTGAATGAGGGAATGGTGGTTTGGACACACTCTGAAAAAGCGCTCACCGCACAAAAAGATAATATGGAGTTTTTGTTAATCAATCATCCGCTTGATTGCCCTATATGTGATCAAGGCGGAGAGTGTGAATTACAAGATTTGTCGATGGCATCTGGCGGGAGCACGTCATCTTATCAAGAAATAAAACGTGTGGTGGTCGATAAAGATATTGGCGAGCTGGTTGCAACCGAAATGACGCGTTGTATCCAGTGTACCCGTTGTATACGTTTTGGTGAAGAAATTGCCGGAGTGCGAGAACTCGGGGCGACGGGTCGTGGCGACCGCATGGAAATTGGTACATTTGTTGAGCAAAGCTTAACGTCTGAATTATCCGGTAATATTATTGATATTTGTCCGGTGGGTGCATTAACTGCCAAACCTTCACGCTACAATTCACGCGCATGGGAAATGATACAAAGCCCCAGTATTGCCTCGCACGATAGTGTTGGCTCGAATGTAAAACTGCACACTTTTAAGAAAAAGCTGGTACGGGTGATTGCCGATGAAAATGAAGCAATCAACGAATGTTGGATTTCAGATCGTGATCGCTTTAGTTATGAAGGTGTTAATTCAAAAGATCGTGCAAAATCGCCGATGATTAAAGTCGATGATGTGTGGAAAAAAGTAACGTGGGACGAAGCACTAGAAGCCGTTACTGCTTATTTTAGAATGGTAACTGCTGATGAAATAGGCGTACTTGCATCGCCTCGTGCAACAATAGAAGAACTCTACCTTCTGCAAAAAACCATGCGCGCCATCGGTGTTAATAGCATCGACCATCGTTTGCGTCAGACAGATTTTAATGAGCAAGAAAGTGCCAGCTTATTCCCTTGGTTGGGAATGGATATAAACGAATTAGAAAATCAAAATGCATTTTTGTTGGTTGGTTCTAATGTGCGTCAAGATCAGCCGATGATTAATCACCGCATTCGTAAAGCCGCCCTGCAGGGTGCTAAAGTGATGTGTGTTAATCCTTTTGAACTAGAATTTAACTACGATGTGGCGCAACAAGTTGTTTCATCCCCCACCGAAATGGTTGACCGTTTAGCGACATTAGCAAAAGCTTCATTTACGGTTAGCAAAGCAAAAATACCAGCGGGTTTGACCGATTTATTAGATGGAATTAAGGTCACTAAAACAGATAAAGAAATCATCGCTAATTTGAAGCATGCTGCTAGCGAAAAGAACGCAGAAAAGAACGCAGAAAAGAACGCAGGTGGTGGCGCGCTAGTATTACTAGGCAATCTTGCTGTACAAAACCCCGCCTACTCTACATTACGCGCGTTAGCATCATTAATTGCTGAAAATACCGGTGCTAAATTAGGTTATTTGGCAGATGCTGCCAATTCAGCAGGTGCATGGCTTGCCGGTGCTGTTCCGCATCGAAAAGAAGCAGGTGGTAGTGTAGAGGTTGCGGGTCATTCAATTACCCAAATGCTTAATAAAACAAAGAAAGTGTTTGTTTTATTAGATGTTGAGCCACTTTATGATTGCGATAATGCGCAACAAGCAAGAGCCGTTATGGGGCAAGCAGAATGCGTGATTTCTATTTCGCCCTATGCTTCGGGTGCGATGCTGGAATGTGCGGATATTATATTACCGAGTGCTGCATTTTCAGAAACATCGGGTACTTATGTTAACGTGGAAGGGCGTTGGCAAAGTTTTCGTGCGGCAACCCAAAGTTTTGCAGATGCACGTCCTGCATGGAAAATCTTACGGGTGTTGGGCAATAAATTGGATGTTGAAGGGTTTGATTATGTCAGCTCTACCGATGTGCGTGATGAATTAAAAACGTTATGTGATGAAATACCTGCGGTCAATAATGATTTTGAAGTGTCTGGTATTTATACGCGTCCCGACCCAGTATCAGCAGATAAACTACAACGTATTGGCGAAGTGGCAAAATATTCAGCTGATTCTTTGGTGCGTCGTGCAACATCTTTACAAAAAAGTGCACCAGAGCAAGATGCAATACAATTAAATAGTAAAGAAATAGAACGTTTAGGGTTGCAACGTGTTTTGGATGAAAGTATTCATGGTGTGCCAGTAACCGTTAACGTAAAGCAGGGTGACGAAATGGTTTCTACACCCCTGTTAGTGAACGATAAAATACCGGATAGCTGTGCTTTATTGGGTTCTGGAACACAGCTAAGTAGCTTATTAGGTTCGGCATTTGGCGAAATCGAGATAGTCACTTAATGGATACTTTAATTTCAATGTGGGAATGGTTACCAGAGGGTTTACGAATCTTCATCGTGATCATGTTGAAGATTGTGGCTATTCTCTTGCCATTAATTTTGGCTGTTGCTTATACCACGTTTGCCGAGCGTAAAGTGATCGGTTATATGCAAGTGCGTATGGGGCCTAATCGTGTGGGTCCTAAAGGTTGGTTGCAGCCCATCGCTGATACTGTGAAGTTGATGTTTAAGGAAATTATTGTTCCAACAGAAGCCAGTAAGGTTGTCTTCTTCATTGCGCCGATGTTGGCGTTAGCGCCCGCATTGGCGGTGTGGTCGGTCATTCCTTTCTGGGATGGTGGCGTACTCGCTAATGTAAATGCGGGTTTATTGCTGGTGCTGGCAGTTACATCGTTGGATGTATTTGGTATTATTTTAGCGGGTTGGGCATCCAATTCTAAATACGCGATATTGAGCTCGCTACGTGTCGGTGCGCAAGTTGTTTCGTATGAAATTGCAATGGGTTTTGCGCTGGTTGGCGTACTCATGGTGGCAGGCAGTTTGAACTTATCGGATATTGTTAGAGCGCAAGAAGGTGGCATTCAAGATTGGTTTGTATGGCCATTGCTTGGGCTTTTTGTGGTGTTCTTTATATCGGGTGTGGCAGAAACCAATCGCGCCCCGTTTGATGTGGCAGAGGGTGAATCAGAGATTGTCGCAGGTTTCCATGTGGAATATTCTGGCATGGCATTTGCGTTATTCTTCCTCGCGGAATATGCCAGCATGATCTTGGTTTCTGTGTTAACTGCATTGTTATTCTGGGGTGGTTGGCTATCCCCGTTTGGTAGTGCATTTGATGATGTTCCCATATTGGGTGTGATTTTAGGTGATGGTTTCCATTGGTTATTATTGAAATCGATGTTCTTCTTATTTTGTTTTTTATGGTTTAGAGCAACCTTCCCGCGTTATCGTTATGATCAAATCATGCGTTTGGGTTGGAAAATTCTTATTCCAGTTACACTGGTTTGGATTTTCGGTTTAATGATTGCGATTGCCTATGGCTGGAAACCGTGGTTAGGAGCGGCAGGATGATTAGATCAATTACACATTTTATTAAATCATTTACCTTGTTTGAGTTGTTTCAAGGCTTAGGCGTAACAGGTAAGTACCTGTTTAAACGTAAAATAACGATTCAATACCCTGAGCAAAAAACACCGATGTCGCCACGTTTTCGTGGGCATCATGCGTTACGTCGCTACCCAAATGGTCAAGAACGCTGTATTGCCTGTAAATTATGCGAGGCTGTCTGTCCTGCATTAGCCATTGATATTGAAATGGAAGAACGTGCCGATGGCACACGTCGTACCACTAAATACGATATAGATTTTTTCAAATGTATTTATTGCGGTTTTTGTGAAGAAGTTTGTCCGGTGGATGCCATTGTAGAAACTCATATTTTTGAGTATCACTACGAAAGTCGTGAAGGCACAACAATCACCAAAGATGAATTGTTAGCGTTTGGCGATAAGCACGAGAGTGAAATTGCCAAAAGAAAAGCGGCAGATGCACCGTATAAATAATCTGTAAATTAAATCGTACTG
>CAZMWD010000005.1:9263-11692 GCA_964569685.1 uncultured Cocleimonas sp.
GAAGTAATTAAGAAGTAATTAAGAAGTAATTAAGAAGTAATTAAGAATTAAATAGGAAAGAAAATGACGTTTGAGCTTTTTGTATTTTACCTTTTTTCAGCCGTGACACTGTTTTCGGCTGTCGGCGTGGTGACGATGCGAAACCCAGTGTATGCGGCACTTTTTTTGATTCTGGCTTTTTTTAGTAGTGCAGCAATATGGATATTACTTGGAGCTGAATTTTTAGGCGTAGTGTTAGTGCTGGTTTATGTCGGCGCGGTGATGGTGTTGTTTTTGTTTGTCATTATGATGCTGGATATTCAAATAGATACCTTAAAAGAGGGCTTTATACGCTATCTTCCCGTGGGGCTTTTAGTGGCTGTTGTGATGGCGGTCGAAATGATTTTAGTGATGAAATCCAAGTCCTTTGATCGACCGATACCCGAAGCTGTGCCACTCAGTGTGAGTAATACCGAAGCGTTAGGTGAAATTCTGTATACCGAATATGTACTACCGTTTCAACTTGCGGCGGTTATTTTAGTGGTGGCGATTATTGCTGCGATTACCTTGACGTTACGTCGTCGTAAAGGTGTTAAAAAGCAAAATCAAGCGGAACAAGTGCGAACTAAAAGTAGCGATCGTTTGCGCATAGTTAAAATGAAAGCAGAGGAGAGACAGTGATTCTAAATTCCTCAATTGCGCTTTTTCCCTATAGCGATATGTCTACACACTATCCTGTCCAACTCTATCTTGTCCAACTAAAGAGCTCAGGATTATGATTCCTTTATCTCATTTCCTTATAGTGAGCGCATTACTGTTTTCAATCAGCGTAGCGGGTATTTTTCTTAACCGAAAAAATATGATTATCCTATTGATGTGTATTGAATTAATGCTATTGGCAGTAAACCTTAACTTTATTGCATTTTCACATTATTTAGGTGATATGTCTGGACAGGTGTTCGTCTTCTTTATTCTAACCGTTGCTGCTGCAGAAGCCGCCATTGGTTTGGCAATTTTGGTCACGGTATTTAGAAATCGTCGCACTATTAATGTCGAAGAACTCGATGATATGAAAGGTTAAAGGGGGCTTATATTATGGAATTAATTTATCTGGCTATTCCCTTATCTGCTTTGATTGGTTCGATCATCGCAGGTCTATTTGGTGGCGTAATAGGTCGCAAAGGCGCGCATACGGTTACCTTACTCGGTGTGGGTATTTCGTGCCTACTTTCTTTCGTCGTACTCAAACATGTGGCGATTGATGGCAATTCATTTTATGGTGATATTTATACGTGGGCGCAGGTCGGGGAGACTAAGTTTGCAATAGGTTTTATGATCGACAACTTAACGTCGATGATGATGGTGGTAGTGACGTTTGTCTCCTTAATGGTGCATATTTATACCATTGGCTATATGGCAGATGATAAGCACAACTGGCCAAAAGACAGTCGTGGTGGTGAAAACAGCTACCAGCGTTTCTTCTCTTATATTTCGTTATTTACCTTTTCGATGCTGATGTTAGTGATGTCGAATAACTTTTTGCAGTTATTCTTCGGTTGGGAAGCGGTAGGCTTGGTATCGTATTTATTGATCGGTTTTTGGTCAAACCGTGATACCGCTATTTTTGCCAATATGAAAGCATTTCTTGTAAACAGAGTCGGTGACTTTGGTTTCTTATTAGGTATTGCGGCGATCTGGACCTATACCGGCTCGATGGATTACAAAGAAGTATTTGAGCGCTTACCCGACATTAAAGATATAACCTTATCCATTTTACCTAATACCGAATGGATGCTCGTTACCATCATTGCTATTTCATTATTTATTGGTGCAATGGGTAAATCAGCACAAGTGCCGTTACATGTTTGGTTACCTGATTCGATGGAAGGCCCAACCCCTATATCGGCATTAATTCACGCCGCTACTATGGTAACTGCCGGCATTTTCATGGTGTCGCGTATGTCGCCGATCTTTGAAATGTCGGATACCGCATTAAGTTTCGTATTAATAATAGGCGCAACCACTGCATTCTTTATGGGTTTAATTGGTATCGTACAAAACGACATCAAACGCGTGGTGGCTTATTCGACATTATCGCAGTTAGGCTATATGACAGTCGCACTGGGTGCTTCTGCTTACAGCGCAGGTGTATTTCACTTAATGACGCATGCGTTTTTTAAGGCACTGTTATTCCTTGCGGCAGGTTCGGTGATTATCGCCATGCACCACGAACAAGATATTCGCAAAATGGGTGGGCTTAAAAAGTATCTGCCGATTACCTATTGGACCTCATTAATTGGTTCGTTGGCATTGATAGGGTTCCCCTTCTTTTCAGGGTTCTTCTCTAAAGACTTAATTATAGAAGCGGTTCACGCATCGACGCTCCCGGGGGCAACCTATGCCTATTGGATGGTATTACTGGGTGTGTTTGTCACCGCATTTTATAGTTT
>CAZMWD010000005.1:11792-19732 GCA_964569685.1 uncultured Cocleimonas sp.
GATAAAAAATACTTTGCCGATGAATTTAATATGGCGGTCTTTGCAGGCGGTGCATTAGCCATAGGCAAGGGTTTGTGGGCGGTAGGTGATCGCTTCTTAATTGATGGTTTGATGGTTAACGGAACGGCTAAAGTAACGGGATGGTTCGCATCCATTGTGCGCCATGTGCAGACAGGTTATTTATATCATTATGCGTTCTCGATTATTTTGGGTGTGCTCGCAATCATGAGTTGGTTACTTTTTGGGGCTAAATATGTTTGATGGTTTATTGCAAGATTATTTGCTTAGCATCCTAATTTGGTTGCCAATCATCGGCGGCATTATCACGTTATTTAGTGGTGATAGTGTGGCGACGCGCCCGATTGCGCTGGTGGTGAGTGTACTGACCTTTGCACTTAGTTTATTGCTTTGGACAGGTTTTAACCCTGTCGGTCATCAAATGCAATTTGTTGAATCTGTGCCTTGGATTGAAGTCTTTAACATCAATTATAGTTTAGGTGTCGATGGTATTTCGATGCCGCTCATACTGTTGAATACGTTTATTACGGTATTGATCGTATTAGCAGGCTGGGAAGTCATAAAGAAGAAACCGGCACAATACATGGCGGCTTTCTTGATTATGTCAGGCATCATCAACGGTGTATTTGCGGCGCAAGATGCTATTTTGTTTTATGTATTCTTCGAAGCAATGTTGATCCCGATGTTTCTCGTGATTGGTATTTGGGGTGGTGATAATCGTATTTACGCGACTATAAAATTCTTCCTCTATACCTTCTTTGGTTCGGTATTCATGTTGGTCAGTTTGATTTATATGGCTTCGCAAGCAGGTAGTTTTGCAATTGCTGATTTGCATGAAGTAAAACTGAGCATGACCGCGCAGATTCTTATTTTCTTGTCATTTCTGATCGCATTTGGTGTCAAAGTGCCGATGTGGCCAGTACATACCTGGTTGCCGGATGCGCATGTGCAAGCACCGACAGGTGGTTCGGTCATTCTAGCGGCAGTTATGTTAAAAATCGGTGGTTATGGTTTCTTACGTTTTTCTTTGCCAATGGTGCCAGATGCATCCAGAGAGTTAGCTTGGTTGGTTATTTTTATGTCGCTAACAGCCGTGGTTTATATTGGCTTTATCGCCTTAGTACAAAAAGATATGAAAAAGCTAGTGGCGTATTCATCTATCGCCCACATGGGTTTTGTCACACTCGGCTTTTTCTTGATTTACCCGATTATTGCCAATACCGGTAGCAGTGAAGGTTCACTGATGGGGTTGCAAGGTGGCATGGTACAAATGATTTCACACGGTTTTATTTCTGGCGCAATGTTCATCTCTATTGGTGTACTTTATGATCGGATGCATACGCGAGATATTGATGCCTATGGTGGTGTGTCGAATCGTATGCCTTGGTTTGCTGCCTTTTTTGTTTTATTTGCTATGGCAAATACGGGTCTACCCGGAACCTCTGGTTTTGTTGGCGAATTTATGGTTATTCTTGCTAGTTTCAAAGCCAATTTCTGGATCGCTTTCTTGGGCGCTACCACCTTAATAGTCGGCGCAGCTTATACGTTGTGGCTCGTTAAACGCGTTATTTTTGGGGCGGTGAAAAATGATAATGTAGCGGCATTACACGATATAAATAAGCGAGAGGCATTTATATTGTCAACCTTAGCATTTTTTGTATTATTGATAGGTTTATGGCCAGAACCATTAGTGCATGTGATGAATGATTCATTGGTTCATGTGATTGAACAAGCAACAACCAGTAAGTTGGTGAATTAAATATGTTTCTTATGAACCTGATCCCAATGGGCTACGAAGTCCCTGATTTTGCACCCGTGATGCCAGAAATTTTCCTACTGGCGGGTGCTTGTTTTGTATTGCTAGCCGATCTTTTTATTAGTGATAAAAATCGTTTCATTACTTATTTATTAGCTCAAACTGTATTGTTAGTGACTGCTGGATTATTACTTGCAGGTTTTTTAGATGGCGAAACCTTGATAACAACGTCTGCCGCTACTACCACAACCACCTTTAGTGATATGTTTGTGCTTGATCCGATGGCACGTGTCTTGAAGATTTCGATCTTACTCATCGTCGTAGGTGTGTTTGTTTATTCGCGTGACTATTTGCGTTCAAGGCAAATGTACAAAGGCGAATATTTTACACTGGGGTTGTTTGCCGTACTCGGTATGATGATTATGGTTTCTGCTAAAACCATGTTATTGATCTACCTTGGCCTAGAGCTTCTTTCATTGGCAATGTATGCGATGGTGGCATTCAGGCGTAATGATGGCAGAGCCTCAGAAGCCGCGATGAAGTACTTTGTCTTAGGCGCAATTGCATCGGGCATGTTGCTCTATGGTATGTCTATTATTTATGGTATCAGTGGTAGTTTGCATCTGGATCATATTGCTGCGTATATGGGAGATCATCCTGTTATGCAGGATATTGGTTTGTTACTCGGCTTATCCTTTATTATCGTTGGGCTAGGTTTCAAATTAGGTATTGTGCCGTTTCATATGTGGGTTCCTGATGTTTATGATGGTGCGCCAACGGCGGTTACATTGTTTCTGGGTACTGCGCCAAAAATAGCCGCCTTTGCAATGGTGATTCGTTTACTGGTTGAAGGGCTTGGCGATATGGTTCAAGGCTGGCAACAGATTTTAGCCATACTGGCTGCCTTGTCATTATTGGCAGGTAATATTATTGCTATCGCCCAAACGAATATAAAGCGTATGTTGGCGTATTCCACGATTTCACATATGGGCTTTTTGGTGATGGGAATCCTTGCAGGAACACAAATGGGATACGCCGCTTCTATGTTTTATGTGATCACCTATGCCATTACTGCAATGGGTGGTTTTGCGATTGTTATTTTACTCAGTCGTGATGGTGAAGAAGCAGACCAATTGGCGGACTTAAAAGGGTTAAGTTCTCGTCATCCTTGGTATGCATTTATGATGATGTTATTTTTATTCTCGATGGCAGGTGTTCCGCCTACCGTCGGTTTTTACGCTAAATTATCGGTCATTAATGCAGTCATTGATGCCCCTGGTGCTAATTTGATTTGGCTTGCTGTATTTGCTGTGGTGATGTCGGTTGTGGGCGCTTATTATTATATTCGTGCTATTAAATTAATGTATTTTGATGAACCCGATAGCTCCACTTCCTCCCTTTCGGATTCTGCGCTAGATGTTTCTGTACCTGTAAAAGTCTCATGGGACTTTAGTATTTTGCTTAGTATAAATGGCTTGGCGGTGCTTTTTCTGGGTATTCTTCCGAGTGCTTTAATGACACTGTGTGTTTGGGCAATACAAACGAGTTTGTAATCTTCTCTTTAAAGAGGCTGTGAAAGAAACCATCTAAGTCTTTGGTTTTTATCCAGACGAACGGTTGCTCATTGGCGACGAATGGATTAAAATAGCCGAGGTTTTATGGGTTCTACTCATATGAAAAAATTAACAGTGGGTTTGTCCGCTACTATAAATTAAGTTTTCTATATAAATTAAGAAGAAAAAATAAGGAGTTTTAAAATGTTGATTAAACATTATGCATCAATAGCTATATTAGCACTAATGGTTCCAGCCACCTTTGTGATGGCAGAAAAAGTGATGGCAGAAGAAGAAAAGACAAGTCGTATTGATGCAACTAGTACATTACCAGATGCAAAGCCCGGTGAATGTTTTGCAAAAGTCATTGTTCCGGCTGAGTTCGAGACTAAGTCAGAACAAGTTATGGTAAAACCAGAATCTGAAAAAGTTGAAGTGACTCCTGCAACGTTTGATAGTGCAGAAAAAGAAGTAGTAGTAAAAGAAGGTTTTACTACCTTGAAAGCAGTGCCTGCTAAATTTAGAACAGAAACGGTTGAAGTTGAAGTGTCTCCAGCGAGTACTGCTTGGGCAACGAGCCTGAGTGATAAAGCGATTACGGCAAGCCCTGCACTGTTAGCGGGTGCTAAAGCAAATGGTGTTGATTTAGATAGCGCAAAAGTAGGTGAGTGTTTCAAAGAATACTATGCTTCTGCAGTGTTTGAAACGACAGAAAAAGAAGTGTTAGTTAAGGAAGAATCAGAAGAAATCAAAATTGCATCTGCTCAGTTTGAAAAGTCTGAAGAGACGGTAGTTGTAAAACAAGCCAGCAAAAAGAAAGTAGTAAAGGCTGCTGAATATGAAATAATTGAAGAAAAAATTGAAATTGAACCTGCTAAATCAGTCTGGAAAAAAGGCAAGGGTCCTATTACTAAAATAGATAATTCGACGGGTGAAATCATGTGTTTGGTTCAAGTGCCTGCGAAATTTAAAACCTTTAAGAAGACTGTATTGAAAAATGCATCTTCTATTGATTTAGTTGATATTCCAGAAGCCATTAAGACAGTTGCTATTAGTAAGTTAGTCAGCGATGCAACGGTTGATAAGGTAAAAATACCCGCTGAGTACACTAAAGTTAAAATCACTAAGAAAGTGAGTGATGCTAAATTTTCTTGGCGGGCTGCAGGTACAGACGGTGATGGCAAATATACCGGTCATCAAGTGTGTTTAACTGAGATTCCAGCGAAGCATGCGACGATCAAAAAACTAGTGGTTGATTCAGCTGCAACGGTTGAAGAAGAGAAGGTGGCAGCGGTTACTAAAATTATAAAAGTAAGCAATGTGGCTACAGAAGCTCAAGAAGTGCGCACCAAGATTCCAGCAGAATATAGTACGATTGAAAAACGCACTAAAATTTCGAGCGAGCGTTTAGAGTGGCGTCGTGTGTTATGTGAAACAAATATGGGTACAGACATCAACAAGCGTATTCAACAAGCACTTAAAGATGCTGGCGTATACACTGGTAAAGTGGATGGTAACATTGGTAGTGGTACATTGAGTGCGGTAGAGCGTTACCAGAAAGAAAATGATTTACCGACGGGTGGTTTAACCATTAAAGTACTTGAGAAGCTTGGCGTAATGTAATCATGTAGAAAAGTACTTGATAATAAAAAGGTCGCATTATGCGACCTTTTTTGTGTCTGGATTATTTGTTTCGGGGATTCTTTATGGACTGTTTTCGCCTCTTAATTGATAGAACTGTTCTACAAATTCATCGTACTGCTTGTTCTCAATTGCACTGCGAATATCACGCATTAATTCTTGATAATAATGTAAATTGTGAATGGTGTTAAGATGCGCGCCGAGCATTTCTTTGCATTTATCTAAATGGCGCAGATAAGACCGTGAATAATTCTGGCAGGTGTAGCAGTTACACTTCTTATCAATTGGGCCGGTATCAAGTTTATATTGGCTGTTTCGGATATTGATTCGACCGTAGCGCGTAAAAAGAAATCCATTGCGTGCATTTCGGGTCGGTATAACACAGTCAAACATATCTATGCCGCGTTTGACTGATTCAACAATATCCTCTGGTTTACCAACCCCCATAAGATAACGTGGTTTGTCAGCGGGTAATAAAGGAGTGGTTGTTTCTAATACTGTATCACGTTCTTGTTTAGGCTCCCCAACGGATAACCCGCCAATTGCGTAGCCATCAAACCCAATATTGATTAATTCTTGGGAGGATGTTTTTCGTAAATCAGAAAACATTCCGCCTTGAACAATACCAAACAGCGCCGATGGATTATCAGCATGAGCCTCTTTGCTACGCTTTGCCCAGCGTAATGAAAGCTCCATAGATTCTCTCGCTTCGGTTCGTGTCGCAGGGTAGGGCGTACATTCATCAAATATCATTACAATATCAGAACCTAGTTCACGCTGAATTTGCATTGAAAACTCAGGCGATAGTAATATTTTTCTGCCATCGACAGGAGAGCGAAAATGTACACCTTCTTCAGTAATTTTGCGCATTTTGGCCAATGAGAAAACTTGAAAACCGCCCGAGTCGGTCAGGATGGGTTTATCCCAATGCATAAAATCATGCAGGTCACCATGTTGTTGAATCACCTCGGTGCCGGGTCGAAGCATAAGGTGAAAGGTGTTGCCTAAAATAATTTCTGCACCCAATGCTTTTATATCCTCTGGCTTCATTGATTTAACGGTACCGTAAGTACCTACAGGCATAAAGGCAGGGGTTTCAATGGTTCCTCGAGGAAAGCTGAGCTGTCCTCGTCTTGCTACATTGGACGTATTATCATTAATGAGGGTATCAGTCACATTAAGTAATTTAAATTTCATATTAGGCATATTAAGTTGTCATTGAACTATCTAAAAGTGCATATCATATCGTAATAATTAGACCCTGCAAATTAACAGGTAGAGTTATGGTCATATCGCAAAATATCAAATATTAGTTAATTATAATATTATAATTAAATACTTTATAAAACATGTACTTACAAGGGGTAGTTTGACAAATGCAGCTTGAATTGTCATTATGATATACGCTGTTGCTGTAATTGAGTTAGATGACAGTTTTCGAAGGCCTCATAATAAATAAATAAATGGATGGATATATGTTTAAAAAGTTAGGATTAATGATTGTTTTAGGTGCTGTTGCTAGCCCAGTAATGGCAAATACTTACATGGATGCTGCTTGGGCGAAAAAAGCCTGTAATGCATGGAATCAGAACGCTACTTTAACGGCAGGGTTAGCAAAAGTGGTGGATGGTAAGTCGTGGATAAAAAATAACGGAGGACGTGGTTACAAACTGATTAGAATGTACCGTAGTAGTTGTGGCGCACCTTCTAGTATCCAAATGGTGATCCAAGACAAAGGTGGCAAAGCGATGTGTAGCAGTGCGGGTAAAGCAGATGGTAAGAAAATGAATTTTGCTACAGATTACCTAATGCATGCTAGCGATAAAAACTGGAAATGCATGGGTGCAAAGTCGTTTGGTTGTGGTGCTATGGGTGCGATGATGAGCGGTAAGCTTAAATTCCAAGGCCCAAAAATGGAAGCGATGTCAGTTATGGGGCCGTTTGGTGCTTTCTTGCAAATTGCTGGAAAACTTCCAGGTGACAAAGCAAGCTGCCCAAAATAAGGTAGGTTAATGTTTTTATAATCAATAAAGCCCGCGTTATTTATAACGACGGGCTTTATTGATTGTAAGTTACAGTGTGATAAAAACTAAAACTGATGTTTATTACAAGCATTAAGCGTATTTTGCATTAACATCGCCACTGTCATCGGGCCAACGCCACCGGGAACAGGCGTAATCCATCCGGCGCGTTCTGCCGCCTTTTTAAATTCCACATCACCTGCTAATTTTCCACTTTCTAGGCGATTGACACCCACATCTATAACAGTAGCCCCTAGTTTTATCCACTCTCCCTTTACTAAACCTACTTTGCCAACAGCGACCACCACAATATCAGCCTGTGCAACTAACTCCGGTGTATTTTTTGTAAAGCGATGGCAAACCGTTACAGTACAGCCGGCTAATAATAATTCCAGCATCATGGGTCGCCCGACAATATTGGATGCGCCGACAATCACGGCATGTTTTCCATAAAAGGTTTCGTCAATGGATTCTAGCAAGCGAATCACGCCGAAAGGAGTACAAGGACGTAGCCCCGGAATACGCAATGCTAAGCGACCCACATTAACAGGGTGAAAACCATCAACATCTTTATCGGGATGGATTTGTTCAATAATTAATGAAGAGTCTAAATGATCGGGTAAGGGAAGCTGAACTAATATACCGTCAATTGCAGAATCATGGTTTAATTCATCAATTAAAGAGACCAACTCGTGTTGCGTCGTTTCAGTGGGAAGATCGTATGAGCGAGAATAAATCCCTACTTCATTACAGGCTTTGCGTTTATGACCCACATAAACCTGTGATGCCGCATCACTGCCGATTAGGATAACAGCAAGGCCTGGAGGGCGTTTATTGTCCCTAATGCGTTGATCTACTTGCTGTTTAACTTCGGCGCGCACTTCGGCAGATACTTTTTTTCCGTCAATAATTTTGGCTGGCATAGTCGGTTTTAAAACGTGTGTTGAGTAA
>CAZMWD010000006.1:0-6812 GCA_964569685.1 uncultured Cocleimonas sp.
AAGCACATCTATAACTGATCTAAATTTAGACTAATTCGACCGTCACTATGGCTGCGTTAACCGAGATAACACGGACGTTAGAACCTGCTTCGCAATCCGGACCAATCGCTTTCCATGTACTATCGCCTACCTTAATTCGTCCGCTACCATTTTTAATGGCTTGTTCCACTCGGTAAGTTTGCCCGATTAAATCACCACCTCGATCACCGATTGAGGGTTGATCAGATACAATAGGGTTGCGCCGAAACCATTTCTGCCCAGCAAAAATAACCACCACACTGCTTACCGAAAAAATAACAAATTGTAATTCCCAACTAAGATCTGGCACAGCAAGTAATATTAATCCAGTCATGCCTGCGGCGGCTCCCATCCACATAAAAAATGCGCCGGGGGTAAATATTTCAAGAATTAATAACGTAATGGCAAGTATCCACCAGTGCCAGTAAACCAAATTATCAAATATTCCATCCATATTTTTTAACCTCTTTTATTTACTATCGTTATTTTTAAACGATTGTTTGGTTATTTCTGCAATGCCGGCGATAGAACCGATTAAGCTAGATGCTTCCAACGGCATCATAATCACTTTTTGGTTATCTGCCGAGGCAATGTCTTTGAGTGCTTCGGTGTATTTTTGAGCCACGAAATAATTAATCGCTTGTACATCACCTTCTGCAATGGCTTTAGAGACCACTGCGGTTGCTTTCGCCTCTGCTTCGGCAAGCCTTTCTCTGGCTTCTGCATCTCTAAAAGACGCTTCCTTTTCACCCTCTGCATTTAGTATGTGTGCTTGTTTAATACCTTCAGCATTTAATATACGTGCTTGTCTTGTACCTTCTGCTTCTAAAATGAGCGCACGTTTTTCACGTTCTGCTTTCATCTGGCGACCCATAGATTCCACTAAGTCTTGGGGTGGATTGATGTCTTTAATTTCGATTCGGGTGACTTTAATCCCCCATGTGGCGGCCGCTTCATCAACCACGGCAAGTAAACGCGAATTAATTAAGTCACGCTTAGAAAGTAGTTCATCCAATTGCATAGAACCCATTACACTACGAATATTGGTCATCGTAATATTGAGTATTGCGCGGTACATATCATTGACGCGATAAGCCGATTTAGCCGCATCCATTACTTGGAAGAAAACCACGCCATCGGCACTGACCATTGCATTATCTTTGGTGATAACTTCTTGCTGGGGTACATCGACCACTTGTTCCATCATATTCACTTTTGCGCCCACGACATCCATGAAAGGAACGATAAAATTAATACCGGGTTTTAATGTGCGGGTATATCGACCAAAACGCTCCACCGTGTAGTGTGTGCCCTGCGGTACTCGTTTGACCGCCATCATTACGATAACGACTGCTAATACTAGAAGTATAATGGGTAATAATTCTATGTTCATAATTGAAACTCCAAATCAGAAAAATGAGGGTATTATTATTTGATAATTAAAGAGAGCCCAATTAAGTCCCTTAAAGTATCTCTCCTGATTATGGTGATTATTGGTAAGAAATCAAGAAATTAAGGTATAATCAAAAAATATAATAAGAGAAGTAATTATGCGTATTTTTCCATTGTGGAAGCCTGTTATATGGGCAGTATTACTATGTGCCTCGGTTGTTATTAGCGCTGTTAGCACGGCTTCTGCAAAAGAACTCGTTTTTATCTTAGCAGGGCAATCCAATATGGCGGGGCAGGGAAATACGTCTGAACTTGCATCTGCCTATAGGCGCACCCCTGCGAATGTAAGCTTTTACTATAACGGCTATAAAACAACGATGGAACGCTTTGCTCATTTTGGTCCTGAAATTGGTTTTGCGCATGAAATTTCACGACGTTTCCCGCATACCCAAATAAAGCTAATTAAGTTCGCCGTGGGTGGCACATCGTTATTGGCGTGGGACCCAAAATGGAGTGTCAACAAAGCACGTCTAACTCGAAATGCCAGTGCCGGACCTTTATTTAAAAAATTAGTAAAAACAGCCAGAATTAATTTTAATGAAAAAGAATCAACCCTTGCCGGTATTTTATGGATGCAAGGAGAAGCAGATGCAAAATACCCTCACGTTGCGCGGCAATATGTAAAAAATCTAAATAACTTTATTCATGCATTACGTGGTGAGTTTAAAAGCCCTAATGCCTTGTTTATTATGGGTGCTATAAACCCACCAGAAAAGCTATTCCCAGCAACCGCTATTGTACAACGAGCACAAAAGAATGCCGTGGCTCAAATTAGAAACTTACGATTAGTCAATACCCAAGACTTAACTAAGCGAAATGATCACTTGCACTACAATACACAAGGGCAGCTCATGCTAGGCAAGCGCTTTGCAAGCGCCTATCTGAGTAGCCAATTAGCACAAAATAAGATTAATACAGCCCCTAAAGTCCCATAATTTCTTGTGTGTTAATATAAGGTTAGATACTTCCATAAACAATCAAGTACTCATTCATCCTTTGAATAGTTGCTTTTATCAGGTAGTTAACGTTTTGCGTGTTGATATTATATATATTGAAACCTCAGTATAACTGGTCGGGGAAGACAAATGCCACGTACAACCACACACATAGGTTTCTTTATAATATTAGCTTTCGCTACTGTTTCTATACAGCTAGTAAGTGCTGACACTGTAATAAACAGCTACACAATGGATGCTGCTACCAGCAGGGCAATGGAAGCAGAATACCAAAAGCAAATACGTCAACAGAACAAACAATTAGCACTACAAGCAAGACAGAAACAAAATCAAGTTGCTCGAAAAGTACCTGCTAGTCGTGTAGCAGTAGCGCCACAACGACGCGTTGCCCCTCCTGCCCATCGTCCTGTGGTAACGCCCCAACGCAGACCTGTGCCAGTTACTCGCCATACCCCACCCAATCATCAACCGTCTAGTAACCAGATACCTGAAGCAGAAGAATTATTCGCAGCAGCCTCGCGCGGTAATGTTGCGTTAATAGGTCGTTTACTTAGCCAAGGAATCAATATTAATGCGAGTAATGGGGAAAGAGAAACAGCACTTCATATGGCTGCCGCAAGAGGGCATTATTCTGCACTCATTTACTTAATTAATAATGGTGCAAACATCCATGCGCGTACCATTAAAAACTGGATTCCACTGCATCATGCGGTTCGATTTCGTCATGCTAATATTGCTAACTATCTTATCAAGCGTGGCTCGCACGCTCGCGCAAGAACATCGGATGGAATGAGTGCGATTGATATGGCAGAAACCACTAGAAATCTGCATATGTTGAATGTATTAGGCGCAAGATAAAAAGTAAAAATCCACGTTCTAATAACGTGGTTTTGATCTCACCCTAGGTCTTAATAATATAGACTTTCTCAGGTTTAGCACCCTCTTTAGCAGAGGTGTTGTAAAAGGAAATACTGTAGGTTGGTGCTGAGGAACGAAGCCCAACGTGATACCGTTTGTTGGGCTTCGCAAACTCAGCGCCAACCTACAATGGGCCTTTTGCGACACCCTCTAGCAAAGAGGGGTTGGGGGAGATTTAAAATAGTCGTTACTTCTAACAATCTTAAATCCCCCTCAATCCCCCTTCACAAAGGGGGAAGAAAAAAAGCTGCATAAACCCAACTAAAGATTAAGTCAATCAGGCTAGAGCCTACGAACCTACCCACGCCCCAAGGACGTGGTTATAATATTCAATATATACCTTAATCCATAATTTCAATGCGAATATAACAAGAATAAAAAAGGCTCTAATATAGCGCCTTTTTTTATTACTTTAATGAAGGGCTTTTAAAATTAACTAAAAATACCTTTCAATATATAAAAGAAAAAGATTGATAGTATCGCGCCTGCTGGAAGCGTAATGGCCCAAGACATAAAGATATTACCTACCACACGCAGATCAATAGCAGCAATACCACGCGCTAAACCAACCCCTAAAATGGCACCTACTAGCGTTTGCGTGGTTGATATAGGCAAACCAAGGTAGGAGGCAAGTACAACCGTACTGGCTGCGGCAATTTCTGCCGAGAAGCCTCTGGTGGGCGTTAATTCAGTGATTTTTTTACCAACGGTTGCCATCACTCTATAGCCTAAAGTAGCAAGACCAATGACGATTCCAATACCGCCTATCAGTAAAACCCAAGGGGGTAATGATGAGTTAGAGGCAAGCTCACCGGTTTGAGCAACAGAGATTACCGCCGCCATCGGCCCCACCGCATTAGCAACATCGTTAGAGCCATGAGCAAATGCCATTGCAGCAGCAGTAAACACCATTAAAACGGCAAATATCTTTTCTACATTGGCATAATGAAAGCGTTTTTCGGCCTTTTTATCAAACTTAATGCGCCGAATCAATATTGCACCGATTATTGAAACAGTAACACCAACACCCGCTGCATAAATAAATTCCATATTATCGGGAATATTAATACCAACGTGTTTTAACCCTTTAGTGATGGTCACTAATGCGATTACAAAACCCACTAAAAAAAGATAGACAGGACCGTATTTTTTTGCATTTTCTAATGGTGTTTCTGTATTTATAACTAATTTTTGAATGCTCATGAAAATAGCAAATGCAATGGCTCCAGCTAATAATGGGGATACGACCCAGCTCATTACTATTGTACCCACCTTACCCCAACTCACCGCATCAACACTAATACCTACTGCGGCAAAACCGATAACAGCACCGACAATACTATGCGTGGTAGACACCGGCCAGCCTTTGAGAGAGGCTATAAGTAGCCATGTACCTGCCGCTAATAAAGAAGCTAACATGCCCCATATTAATAGATCAGGGTTATGTGCAAAAGAATCTAAATCAACGATGCCTTTACGAATGGTTTTAGTGACTTGACCGCCCGCAAGATAAGCCCCTGCAAACTCAAAAATAGCCGCAATAATAATAGCTTGTTTAACAGTAATGGCTTTTGAGCCAACCGATGTCGCCATTGCATTTGCGACATCATTAGCGCCAATACCCCATGCCATAAAAATGCCAAAAATAGCGGCAAGGGTGATGTATACCATAGAGGTATTTGATAAGAAGTCCGTTATCATAATTTATCCTTTTTAGCGTGCTAACATGAGTGATAAACGACTGCCTACTCGTTCGGCGTTATCTGCCACACTTCCAATCCACTCAATTAAACGATAGGTGAAAATAACGTCAACAGGCTCTAAACTTTTTTCAAGTTTAAAAAGCATTTGCCGTAAATTTTCTTGCATTGTGTCTGTTTCACTTTCAATGTTACCCAATTCAATTAGCATCTCCTCTACACGGTCCACTTCTAAACCACGAAAGCCTGTTTCTACCAATTCATCTAATTCATTAATCGTCTGCAAGGCTTGCTTTACGGCATCCACACAACGGCTCGTAAATGCCAAAAAGGGCGCATTCATTTCTTCGGGAAGTTGCATATTTCTGCCAACAATGAGCGCGGCAATATCTTTCGCTTGGTTGGCAATCATATCTTGGCGAAGTAACACATCTAAAACATCGCGACGATCAACCGGCATGAATAAGCCTTTCGGTAGATGCGTACGCAGTTCTTTTTTCATATCATCGGCATCATGCTCACCTTTAGATATTTCTTTTTGTGCTGCAAGAGTTTTCGCACTGTCGTTCTCGATCATACCTTCGACGAGCGGAATTAAATGCTTAATACCCTTAAAAACGCGATACATATGTTCTTGCAAGGGGGTAATGGGGGAGCGACCGAAAAGACCGGACATATAGCTTTTAGCAACCATAATAAACCTTTCTATAGTTATAGAGGCTTTCCGAGAATTGATTAGCCTACTGTGAAAAAGCTATTTTGGTCATATTTTCCGCTAATTCTCATCGAATAGAATAACTATTCAATGAGAATTACCAAAAAATCTGCCTCAAAATTGCTTTCTCTCGCTACGGCTACAATTCTCGGACAGCCTCTTAGGTGGCGAATCATAAAGTCTATATATCAGAGTGTAAAGCCTTAAATATAATGGTTCTAGGGAGATAAAAAAAACATGCTAGGATTTTGATAAAAATCATTCTTTTATCTAATGCACTGTCCTATTTGATTCTGTATTAAGGAGACCCTAACTAAGATTTCCCGTTTCTTTAAAATGACTCAATTGCCAAGGCCAGATAAACTGTTGGTTTTCGACGGCTTGTTCTAGCTCTCTTCCTCCCTTCCATCTACCCGCAGAAATAACACCGCGTAGATGCCCGTTCTTAAGAATAAGTTTGCGATAGGTCATTCTTTTTATATCACGGAACATGACTTCTTTGCGTTTTTCGGGAGAGTCTCCATTTTCACCAATGGTTAAAAAAGGATAGTCGATAACTTTAAATTCGGTTTTAGAAATAGTCCCCAAATAGCGTCTAAGTTTTCTACCCGAAATATTTTTTGCTAATATTCTGGCTTGATTATGGCCTGGTTCTGCGCGCGTATGAATAAATCCACGATGCTCTGCACATTCGCCGATAGCATATATTCTAGAGTGATTCGTACGCAAATAATCATCTACGATAATACCGCGTGACGTTTTAATGTCCGTTTCTTGCGCTAAGTTTAGATTTGGCTTAATGCCAACAGAAACAATTGCAGTATCACACACAACTTCTTCGCCATTATCAAGAACGACATGCGTCACTTTGCCATTTTCCCCTTTCATCTTATCAACGGTGGTTTCAACCTGTACATCAATATCAATATCGTCCAAATATAAGCGTAGATAGACAGAGGCATGATCATCAAGATGCCGAAACATTAAGCGTTTACGATGCTCTATAATCGTCACGTTAGTATTGTGACGCTTCATTGCACTTGCGGTATCTAA
>CAZMWD010000006.1:6912-9375 GCA_964569685.1 uncultured Cocleimonas sp.
GTGATTTTATTAATAACTGCTTCAAGACCGCCCGATACTTCAAACATAATACGAATCGGCGGGCCTACATAGCGACTAAAATTATCTTCAAATATTTGATCGTAGTCTTTCACTTCTGCAATGTCTCTGGCGGTCTGTTCTAGCAATACTTTACGTCCACCGCGTTGGTCAATGGAGTAAATGCGGAATCGTTCTTGGGCAGTATTGCGAACATTCTGGAAACGCCAAACTACTGAGAAATGACTCTTCTTCCCCTTAGTTATTTTAATCGGTGGAGAAGTAGCCGTATTACCTTTGATAGTCCAACGACTCAAGGCTTGCCCACTCAGTGCTTTACCTGTACGTGCTGGCGCGCGTGGAACTGCTGTTGGTCGTGAGGATGGCTGAGAACGAGGCACAGAAACTGGCAGACCATCGCTTAAAAAGGAATCCCAATCGTTACTTTCTTCTTCGTAGTATTGTGGTGCTGGTTGCTGTCTACGAGGTGGTTGATTTTGCCGTGGTTGATTTGCTGGCTGGGCTCCTGTTGGCTGACGCGCTGTTGGCTGACGCGCTGTTGGCTGGCGCGCTGGTGGTTGTTGACGTGGGTGCTGCTGTACCACCGAGGCAGGTCTTGTCGTTGGTTTAGTCGCTGCTACCGGTGGTGGCACGTAACGTTTCTGCGGGGGAACATAGGTCGTTTTACTACCTAAATAATCCATTAACGCTTGATATTTAGGTGTGCTCGGCTGTTCTAAATAATCGAGCATACTAAAAAAGTTTTTAGGTTCAGGCTCGCCGATGCCGTAGTAATGCATCATCAAACCACCGCCGTGTTGTTGCCATGTTTCGAGGTAGCGTTGATAAGCGATACGCATACGCGGGTCTTTTTGTGCCGACATAAATAAATTAAGCACTTGTGGGTTTTTAACCGTGTGCGGAGGATCGAAACGAATTAAATGTTGACCACCTTCGTAGGCAAGCATTTCTAAATTGTATTTATTGGCAATTTTTCGATTAGCATCCATACGTGTTTTAATTTGGGCTATTGCGCCACCCGGAGGGCTATTTTTAAGCACGCCACCGTGTAATATTTCTTGGAATAAGCGTGATTTTCCGCCATCCGCATCCCTTGTCCAACTCAGTACTTCTGCACGGTTTTCTTTTTTAGCAATGTAGTCCCCAAAATAAGGACCGATACCATAAGCATCCATATGACGCCCACAGCCGTTGGCTTCTTTCCATAAGGGGCAATCAACCATTTCCTGACCCACCCAAGGAACAGAGGTCAGTGTGCCGAACATGCATTTAACGCGGTTACGTTCTGCGCCAAATTCTTGTTTCCAGATACGGCACATCTCGACGCTACGTTTTGCATACCAGTTTGTGGCTAATAATACACGACGCTTGCCTGCAGGGACTTTTGGGTAAGGAAATTTCCACAGCTTATCTGCTTTGCGTGCGGCATAGGTAGCAACAGGGAAAATTGAGTTCCAAACTTCATTAGAAAACTCAACGTAGATTTTATGATTTTTGCGTAAGCGATTTTTAACCATGCGCGCATATTGCCTCATGTAATCATCACTGGCTTTGTAGGGAATACTAATAAACGGCGTGGCATTAACCGCATTTGCAAGATCAATCATGCGTTCGGCAGGCACACCGTTATCACCCGTATAGTGCGCAGTACCAATGGTAGCACGCTCGTTCCATTCTACGGCTAGATTAGCACGTGGATTAGTCCACGGCATAAAACGCAAAGCATGCAAGGGACGTATTCTAGCAATGTATTTTGGATTAAATATAGTGCGTTTGTAGGTGCGTTCAAATTCTTTAGGCACGATACGAATATTACGAATATAGTTGCCGTTTCTACGTGGATCAGTTGACAATATTTGCAATTTTAAATTACGTTTGGGTGATAATAAATCAAACTCTTTGTGACCACGAAAATCATTAACCATTTTAAGATCACCCGTGATTTTCATTTCCCCTTCACCATCATAAAGCACAACATAGCGACCGGTCGGAAAATGCGTTGATAACCGCCAAGTACTGGTCACGCTGGTAAATACAGGGGCTTCATCAGGTGTTGGCAAGGCTCTAACCCAACCATTGCCATCCAGTTGTAATTGATCTTGCTCTTGAGTATTCAACGAAGTTTTAGCAGTACAATCTGGGTCTATCGGACGTTTTGCGCGCCAGTCATAGGCACAGGAGGTAAACCAACCTCTGGATATTTTGAAAATATCGGTAAACGGAATAGAGGTGGTTAGTTTACCAAGCCCACCGACATTAATGCCCAGTTTAGGATTATCACTATGACGAGCGTGTGCCGTTTGTATTAATGCAAAGGATAAAAGTAAAACTGACAGCGTAACGAAAACTTTTGATAGTATTGTCGTAAATCTTTTCGTTAAGCCTTTCTTTAACAACGATGCAAACCTTGAATTAAATGGCATATTCTCTCCGTGAATAATACTT
>CAZMWD010000006.1:9475-16969 GCA_964569685.1 uncultured Cocleimonas sp.
GCCAAACTAATGAGTTTACCAATACCTTCATCAAAACCAATCCAGTTTGTATATTTAGCCATCTTTTTAACGACAATAGGTTTCATTTCAAATGCTTCTTTATCGTCTTCATATAGCGCTTTACTGGTATCGTAAATGGTAGATAAAAATAAACGAAAATCAGTCAATATTTCTTTTCCACCCTTCGCCCCATGACCGGGTATTACTGTTTCAAGCGGTAGTTTAAGTGCCAAATCCATCGCTGCGATATTGCCTTTAAAACTGCCATCATCAAGGCGAGGCATACGCTTGTTAAAGGCATTGTCGCCTGTAAAGAAAAGTTTATCTTCAACAATTTCAAACATGGCATCTGTTTTTGTATGCGCAAGATCCATTAAATGAGCTTTAACGGTGATATTGTCAATTTTTACTTGTTGCCCATGTTCTAAAGCAATCGTTGGAATAACCGCTTTTGTTCCCTTTGACGCACCCTCCGTCATTGTTTCCAATAATTTAACCCACGTCTCTGCTTCGCCACTCTTGGCTTGCTTAATCATTTCTGGATGTGCGTAAATTTTCACCTCTGGAAAGGCTTCTGAAATCGCTTGATTACCCAACCAATGATCACCGTGGATATGCGTATTAAACACATGGGTGATAGGAAAACTCGTTTTTTCGCGGATTTTCCCGAGTAAGGCGTTACCCACATGCACGGTAGAACCAGGGTCAATCACAATCACGCTTTTATCTGTGATAATAAAACCGGGATTGTTCATAAACCCTTTGTTTTTAGCATTCGGCATATCTAAAGGACCAAATATGACCCAGCCGTGCTCACTCACTTTTTCTGCTGTATAAGCATCCATAATACCGGGAGCTTTTTTTGCAAAGGCTGAATTTGTGCTTATAAATAAAAAGAAAATAAGGAAGAAAGTATCATTGAGTTTTTTCATAAGTAACCTAGGTAATATTTTATTATTCAGAATATAACACAAGATTTTGTATTATTTGAATACCTATTGTACTTTTGGCTACAGATTGTTTGCACTGAAAGACGTGGTTGTAAAAACGAAGGGTTGTTGTAGAAATTGTTTTTGTAAAGAATGGTGGCCCGAGGTGGAATCGAACCACCGACACGAGGATTTTCAATCCTCTGCTCTACCGACTGAGCTATCGGGCCATTTATAGAAATAAAAAAGCCTCGCTGAAAAGCGAGGCGCAATTAGACCGTTTTAGGGTTTACTTGTCAAGTATTATGCAAACAACAATTGGTTTAGATTATTTAATACTGATTTATTAATAGTAACCGAAACTAAGTGTTGTTCTTCTGAATAAATAACAGGTGCAACATTCACATCCCAGCTCCACGATGAATCATTAGCTGTCGATTTAAATAAAATACCATTTTCTACGATGTAATCAGTACCGGCATTATCCCAGCCTTGATTATCAAAGTTAAACCCAGTGCTTGCGCTACTATCAACATTTAAAAAGAACTGGTAATGTGATTCATCATGTCGGTAAGTTCCTTGGCGGGAAATTGTGATTGTATCAGCATCTGTCGTTACTGTTACGCCACCCGTAGACGGTATGGGTGCTAAAACATCAACACTCTGAAAATCTCTCGCGCTAAGTTCATGTGGTTGATGCAAAGGTTGTTGCGTATGTGATGGCGTTGTACCATTAGCACTTGAACCACCGCCACAGCCATTAAAAAGTGTTACTGATAGGGCTACTATAAATGCAGGAAGAAACTTGGTTGTCAACATTATGATTACCTATTATTTTTTTGATTATTTAATAGCTATCTTTTATATCAAAGCTAATTAAGGAGACCCTGATTAAGTGTGTATTGAGCAAATAGTCTTAATGGTGGTTTCTTCCCGATAAGGAAAAATAATGAATGTTTGACATAGCCCTTTATGAACCAGAAATCCCACCAAACACGGGTAATATCATGCGCTTATGCGCAAATACGGGGTGTCGTTTACATTTAATCCACCCGCTAGGTTTTGATTTGGATGAAAAAAAACTGAGACGTGCAGGTATGGACTACCGCGATATGGCAACGGTGATTGAACACGAAAATTTTTCCGCGTTTATGCAGACCTTTGAAGGTAGAACAGTTTATGCTCTGACTACCAAAGGCAGTCAGAACTATGTTAATGCCGAGTTTAAACCGGATGATGTACTTCTATTTGGCCCAGAAACGCGCGGTCTGCCGGATAATGTGCTTGAATCACTGGTTGCCGAGCAGAAGTTACGATTACCGATGCTGGCAGAAAGTCGTAGTTTAAATTTATCCAATACTGTCGCAATTGTGACGTATGAGGCATTAAGGCAACAACGCTTTATAGGTCTAGCTTAGGCTATGAGTTAGCGTTAGAATCATCTTATGAAATTTTCGCGTAATTTACATTCTTATAAAAATATCAGTGCCTGTGTTGCCACTATCGGTAACTTTGATGGTTTGCATTTAGGGCATCAACAACTATTCATACGCTTAAAAAAAGAAGCAAAAAAACGTAGTTTACCACTGACGGTGATTAGTTTTGAGCCACTCCCTGCTGAGTTTTTTATGCCAAACCCTCCCGCACGAATCTATCCTTTACGCGATAAAGTAAGATTGTTAGAGCAGATGGGTGTTGATCATTTCTTATGTCTTAAATTCGATTCTGCCTTTGCTAATATTCCAGCAGAACTTTTTGTAAGCAATATTCTGCTAGAAAAACTCAATGTACGTTACCTTGTGGTGGGTGATGATTTCCGCTTTGGTCATAATCGCTTGGGTGATTTTGAAATGCTCAAAATTATAGGTGCAGAAGCGGGAATGGAAGTAACCCATACGGCTACCTACCTTCAAGACGGTGAGCGCATCAGTAGTTCGCGTATTCGTAAGTTGTTAGAAAAAGGTGATATTGCATCATCAAATCCATTATTGGGTCATAGCTATCAATTGTCTGGGCGAGTACGCCACGGCGATAAACGCGGTCGCACCATTGGCTTCCCCACCTTAAACATGAAAATACCTGATCATATTGCGCCCGCGCGGGGTGTTTATGCCGTGCGTATTAAAGGTTTGGGAGATTCTGTTTTACAGGGCGTTG
Source organism: uncultured Cocleimonas sp. (assembly GCA_964569685.1). Classification (GTDB taxonomy): domain Bacteria; phylum Pseudomonadota; class Gammaproteobacteria; order Thiotrichales; family Thiotrichaceae; genus Cocleimonas. Next base: position 12,562 of record CAZMWD010000006.1, read on the forward strand.
CTAATTTGGGTTCGCGCCCGACGGTGAATGGCTCAGAGAATCGTTTAGAAACGCACGTCTTTGATTATGATGCTGATGCGTATGGAAAGTATGTGTGTATCGAGCTGGTCGAGTTTTTACGTGCAGAACAACGTTTTGATGATTTTGAAGTGCTTAAAAAGCAGATATTGAAAGATGCGGAGCAAGCACGCGAGCTTTTAGCCAAATAATATAAAAATATCACCATGCCCCGCGTAGGCGGACACCCAAGTACCGGCACAACTTACGTTTGCGCGGTTAATAAACGGCATAATATTTAAGGGTTTCTAATAGCGGGGGAGGCAATTGTGCTTGTCACTAAAACCCCACGTTTAGAATCCGGGTTATAAATAAGCGATACCTGCCTGCCTTGGTCTTCACCCGTAAAATACGTTTGTTGTGCAATCGCTTCAGGTTGCCACCAGCTTGCAGGACGATTATTTTTGAAAAAAGTGGTGTTTAATATTGCTTCTGTTAAATCACTTTGAACCAATTTTTTATTAAGAATAAATTTTTCAATAGGGCGACGATTCACGCTAAAAGCAAACCACGATGTTTTGCTGCTAGCAGCGCTTTTATTAATGGCTTGCACATCGGTAAAAAATTCATCAGACGATTGAAACCACTGTTGCAATGCCTTTGCCGCGATCTCAGGCTTTGCTTGTCGTACTGTATTTTCTGGGATAGGAAAGAATTTATCGGCTACAAAAGGCGTTATAGCCAGAATCAGCCCGACTAAAATAGCCAAGCCCATAAAGATAGTTGCGAGTGTTTTCATTTGTCTATATCTTAAAAAGTGTTTGCGCATTAAAGCGGGTTATTTTAGCAACTTCTGCAATATTAATACCACGAAGTTCTGCAACTGTTTGGGCAATTAAAGGTAAATAAGAAGGTTCATTCCGCTCGTAATGATGGCTTGCATCCGGCTGATCGGGTGAGTCAGTTTCTATCAAGATCGACTGCAACGGCAATGTACTCACAAGTTTTCTTAATTTCGTCGCGCGAGTATAAGTGATAGGCCCACCAAAACCTAGATAAAAGCCTAGCTCAATCAATTGCTTTGCTTGCTGATCACTGCCTGAAAAACTGTGAATAGAACCACGTAAACCAGCTATTTGACGAAGATGTTTAAGTACAATATCCAATGACTTTCTAGCATGAATAATGACCGGCAAATCAAATGCTTTTGCAAACTTGAGTTGCTCTATAAAGAAGACTAACTGCTTATCTTTATCGGGATTATCCATAAAATAATCCAGCCCAATTTCACCAATGGCGATAGCCGTTTCTTTTTCTAAGCAGTCTTTTAAATCATGAAGGTGAGATTCTTTATGCTCATCAATAAAAAGTGGGTGCAAACCATAAGCGGCATGACATTGAGGCTGTTGACTTGAAAAACTCTCTACTGTATTTTTAACATTAGACCAACGTTTAGCGGTCGTTGCAGAAACAATAATATCAGTGACACCTGCTTTATTCGCACGTATTAATGCTTCTTCGCGGTCATTATTAAACTCAGAAAAATCAAAATGTGAATGGCTATCTATTAATTTCATTGTAAATTGAATTATAATCAGTTTTTATCACAGTGAAAGGCAAGCTATTATGAATAATGAAACTAACCCATACCAAACGCCTCAAAGTAAGGTTGAGTCTATAGCAATCCAACAAGGAACGCATTATGTCGGTTTTTGGGCGCGCGTTGCAGCGGCCATTATAGATACTTTAATTTTGTTGGTAGTTACATTACCGCTTATGTATGCTGTTTACGGTAGCGACTCTCTTAGCAATTTTTCTGGTAGCTCCATGGTAAAAGGCCCTATGGATGTAATTATCAATTGGATTCTACCCATTATTGCCATCATTTTATTTTGGACTTACAAACAGGCAACACCCGGAAAGATGATTTTTGGCGCAAAAATTGTTGATGCTAAAACGGGCGAAAAACCAACGTTGGGTCAGTGGGTTATTCGTTATATCGGTTATTTTCCTGCAACTATTGTCTTTTTCCTTGGTTTAATGTGGGTTGGCTGGGATAAAAGAAAACAAGGCTGGCATGATAAAATGGCAGGTACGGTTGTTATTTATGAAAAAGGATAAGGGCGGTTTTTAATTCTGCGTCCTTACCTTCCGTGTATTTCCGTGGCTAAAATATTATCTCTCAATCACCAATCGTACTGGCTTGAAACTGGTTCTATGTATAGACGTTGCGCCATATTTTATTAAAGCTTCGCGGTGCATTTTTGTGGGATAGCCCTTATGTTCTGCAAAACCATATTCGGGATATTGTTTATCCAGTTCGACCATTTCATTATCGCGCGCAACTTTGGCAATAATTGATGCAGCACTGATTGCAGCAACTTTACTATCACCTTTGATAATCGCTTCCATGGTGCAATTGACTCTCGTGCCATTTAAACATTTATTGCCGTCAATTTTTAAATGCTCAGGTGCAACGGGTAAACTTTCGACTGCCCGTTGCATCGCAAGCAGGCTGGCTTGCAAGATATTGATTTCATCTATTTCGTGCACTTCTGCTCTGCCGATAGACCATGCGTAGGCGTTTTGTCTGATTTCCACATCCAGCGCAACACGCTTTTTCTCTGTTAATACCTTGGAATCTGCCAAGCCATTTATCCAACGGTTTGGGTCGAGAATAACGGCGGCAGCAATTACCGCTCCGGCAAGTGGTCCGCGCCCTACTTCATCGACTCCTGCCATTAAACGTATCGGTTTTTTCACGTTTTCTTCCTTTCAATCAAGCGACTTAAAACAAGCGCGGCGCGCTCACTGGCATTCTGACGTAGTTGTTGATGCATTTCATTAAAACGTTGTTGCCGATGCTCTCGCTTTTCTTTAGTTTCCAAATGCTGTTGCTCAATTTCACGCACGATATTTTGCTGTGTTATGTCTTCTTGAATCAATTCTGGCACTAAATATTCATTCAGTAAATTATTCGGCAAGGTAAAGTAATCGGATTTAATCATGTCAAACAAACGAATTATTCGCGCGGTTAACGGCGATACACGATACGCTGCGACCATCGGACGATTCACTAACATGCCCTCTAAAACTGCCGTGCCTGATGCCATTAAAATTTGATCTGCGGCTGCCATCACTGTTCTGGATTGACCCTCCACATAAATCATCGGCACATCTGGAGCGATGCTTTGCTTTAATTCATCAAATGCCTGTTTGACCTTTATATTGATTAACGGTACAACAAAAACCCAATCGGGATGCGCTCGATGCAATGCTTTTACACCTTTTAAAAAATCCGGCGCGATGCGTTTAATCTCCCCCATTCGGCTACCCGGAAGTACCGCTAAAATAGTAGATTCTTGTGGTAGATTAAGCTCTTTTCTGGCCGATGAACGATCAACGGCTAAGGGAATTTCATCTGCTAAAGGATGCCCTACAAACTCTGCAGGAACATGGTGCTTTTTATAAAATTCAACTTCAAATGGAAACAAGGTTAGCATCAAATCCATATTACCAACCATTTTTTTCACTTTACCTTCACGCCACGCCCATATTGATGGGCTAACGTAATGCACGGCGGGAATACCGGCTTGGTATAATTTACTTTCTATTTTAAGATTAAAATCCGGCGCATCAATGCCTACAAATAAATCAGGTGGATTATCAAGCCAACCCTGTACTAAATTTTTGCGCATGTTTAGCAATTCAAATAAACGGGGCAATACTTCCACAAACCCCATGATTGATAGCCGTTCCATTTTATAAAATGTTTGACAACCTGCTGCTTGCATTTCTGCTCCAGCAATACCTTCAAAAGTGGCATTCGGGTATTTTTGTTTGAGTGATTGAATCAGACGTGCGCCAAGAATATCACCAGACACTTCGCCTGCAATGAGAGCGATGCGTAACGGGCGAGAATCAATAGCAACCGCGCCCTCAGCCATTATCTAATAATTCCACGACCTTGTTCTCCCTGACTACGCAAGCAGAATTCAGCCATGAGTTTAATGTTTTCATCAGAACTGGATTGCAGTATTTCAATCGCTTCATTTAGCGGTAAATCTTTTCGATACAACGTTTTATACGCATCTTTAACACTTTTACGCTGCTCATCTGTAAACCCATTGCGCTTTAACCCTTCGGAATTAAACCCGCGCGGAACACCCGGTGCGCCGTAAGCAGTAATATACGGAGGCAAGTCCTTACCCAACGATGTGCCCATGCCTGTCATCGCATATTCGCCGATGTGACAGAACTGATGTACCAGTGTAAAACCGCCTAACAGCGCGTTATCGTGAATAGTGACGTGTCCAGCGAGTGTCGCGTTATTGGCAAAAATGGTGTTATTGCCGACAATACAATCATGCGCGATATGCACATACGCCATAATCCAATTATCGCTACCAAT
>CAZMWD010000006.1:17069-19456 GCA_964569685.1 uncultured Cocleimonas sp.
CGCACCAATCACAGCATACGGCGATATTTCAATATCGTCGGCCAATTCTGCTTTGGGGTCGATAATTGCAGTGGGGTGAATATTACTCATGTGTAGTGGTATTAATCTTTATTGGCGGGAACAGCGGCACATTTAATTTCGGCTATGGTTGCTATCTCTCCATCAACCCGTGCTTCTGTTTTAAAAATCCACATTTGACCTTTATGGCGCAACACTTCCGCATGTAGCTCTAGCTGATCACCCGGCACCACTTGTTTTTTAAATTTTACTTTATCAATACCAACTAAAATATAAAGCATATCGGTTTGAGGCTCTTCACCCATGGTACGAAAACCCAACAATCCCGTTGCTTGTGCTAATGCTTCGATAATTAACACACCCGGCATAATAGGCTGTTCTGGAAAATGACCGTTGAAAAATGGTTCATTGATTGTGACATTTTTAATCGCGGTTAATGACTTTCCTGATTCGAATTGAGTCACACGATCAACCAATAAAAAAGGATAACGGTGCGCTAAAAATCGTCTTATTTCTGTTACATCCATCAAACTTTCGTTATTCATTTATTCACTAGCCTCTTTTCACTCAGATTATTATTGAGCTTTTTTAATTTCAAGTTCTTGTATACGCTTTTCTTGCTGCTTTAATTGCTTTGCCATTTCATCCAGCTTTCTAAAACGTGCTGCATTGCGTCGCCATTTTCTATTATCATCCGCGGCAATGCCCGATGAATACACACCCGCTTGAGAGATGGATTTTATCACCATTGATCTGCCCGTAATAACCACATCATCCACTATTTTTAAATGACCTGCAATGGCGACTGCCCCACCAATTTGGCAACGCTTGCCGATGGTAGTACTGCCTGCAAACACCGTACCACCTGCAACAATAGAATAATCACCTAGCTCGACATTATGTCCAACCTGAATCTGATTATCCAGTTTTACACCATTACCAATACGGGTTGTACCCAGTGCCGCACGATCAATCGTAGTACACGCACCTACTTCTACATCATTCCCAAGTACCACATTACCTACCTGTAGAATTTTATACCACGATTTTTCTTCGCTCTGTGTATTGGGTGCAAAACCAAACCCATCAGCGCCTATTACTACGCCCGAATGAATAATCGCACGACTACCAATATGTGTTCGATGGTAAAGGGTGACATTAGGGTATAAGTAAGCCCCTTTGCCAATCTTACAATCAGCACCAATAAAACAGCCTGCGCCGATAACGACATTATCACCCAGAGTAACACCTGCTTCAATGACGACATTCGCGCCAATATTCACGTTCTTTCCTAATACACTATCGTCTGCGATGCTTGCACTTAGATTAATATTTTCAGGCAGTGAATCTTGCTGGTGAAATGCCGTTACTACTTTAGCGAAGGTCAAATACGGGTCTTGATTAATCAGTACATTACCTGAAAAACCTTCTGCTAGCGTTGGGTTTAATACCACCACCGATGCTGAACTATCATTCAATAAGGCTTTATATTTAGGGTTACTAACAAAACTAATTTGTCCTTCTGTTGCATCTTGTAAGGTTGCAACACTGTGTAACTGAATATCGTGATCACCTTTGATTTGGGAATCAGTCATTTTTGCTAATTGCGCTAAAGAAAACGTCTTTGAAGAATCCATTATTATTGGTCTTGTTCTTTTAGTTTTTGTTCTGTTTCAACTTTAAGCTTAGCGACTAAATGCTCTAAAACAGACGTGGTTATATCAACACGTTTACTCGCGGAAACATAATCCTGCAATACAATATCAATCCCCTTTTGTTTTCTTACATCGTCAATCGCCTGAAATACTTCTTTTTGCACATCATCCAAAGCAGAATCGCGCGCAAACCTAAGCTCTTCTCGAAAATCTTGCAATGACCGGCTACGACTTCGTTTTTTTGATCTTAATTCTCTTTCTTTAAATCTTTTTTGAGAAGTTTTTAAGTTACGTGCATTTCTTTCTAAGGTTTTTTCTAATTTCTGTATATCTTCTAAGCTAGCTGCCAAGGATTTTTCTTGGGGTAAAAACTTACTTTTTAGATTACTACTTGCGACTTCTGCCTGCGGGGCATGTTCCATTAGATAAGTGACATCGACTACACCTACTAAAACCACAACATTTTGTTGTTTTATTATTGTTTTTTGATCTTTAGATTGAAGTGTAAAAAAAGAATCTTTAGCAATTGCTTGAGATATGAAAAAAAACTGTAATACGATAAAAATAACAAAGGCAATAAATAGGGAGTATTTATTGCCTTTGTTATTTATCTTTACATTATTGCTCATTGCTAACATGAGCTTGATTGTACTAGTAGTCTGTTTAGGCTACAACGTCTGCTTAGGTAATTCTTAAATGATTATTTAAAATGAA
>CAZMWD010000007.1:0-10915 GCA_964569685.1 uncultured Cocleimonas sp.
ATTTCATTATCAAAATGTCCGATATTACAAACGATAGACTCGTGCTTCATTTGAAGCATATGTTCTTCATTGATTACATGGAAGTTACCCGTAGCCGTAACAAAAATATCACCTTGATCAGCCACATCATCCATTCTTACAACACGGTAGCCTTCCATTGCCGCTTGTAATGCACAGATTGGGTCGATTTCTGTAACCCATACTGTTGCACCTAAACCACGTAGAGATTGCGCACAACCTTTACCCACATCGCCGTAACCTAATACAACCGCGATTTTACCAGCGATCATTACGTCTGTTGCACGTTTGATGCCGTCAACTAGAGACTCACGACAACCGTAAAGGTTATCAAACTTAGATTTTGTTACAGAATCGTTTACGTTGATAGCTGGGTAGATAAGCTCGCCGTCTTTGGCCATTTCGTATAAACGATGAACGCCTGTGGTGGTCTCTTCGGTAACGCCCTGAATATTTGGACGGATGTTTGAGTACCAGTTTGGCGATGTTTTTAGTTTTTCTTTAATAGACTTGTAAAGTGCAACTTCTTCTTCACTGCCTGGATCATCAAGTACAGAAAGGTCAGATTCTGCTTTAGTACCTAACTCGATCAACATAGTTGCATCGCCACCGTCATCAAGAATCATATTGGCTGTTTCATCGCCGAATTCAAAAATCATGTGAGCGTATTCCCAGTACTCATCCAGCGTCTCGCCTTTGGTAGCAAAAACGGGAACACCTGTTACCGCAATCGCTGCTGCTGCGTGATCTTGAGTAGAGAAGATATTACAAGATGCCCAACGTACTTCAGCACCCAGCGCCGTTAGTGTTTCAATCAACACACCTGTTTGGATTGTCATGTGTAAAGAACCCGCAATGCGCGCGCCTTTCAGTGGTTTTTCTTCGCCGTATTTTTTACGCAGCGCCATAAGACCCGGCATTTCAGTTTCAGCGATGGTTAATTCTTTACGACCCCAGTCTGCTAGGGCGATGTCAGTTACGATGTAATCGTTCATATTTTGTTTCCTAAAAATGTATGTTGTTTTTAAGCTCCCTCTCCCCAGCGGGGGGAGGGTTGGGGAGGGGGGAGAATGCTAAAGCTTATGACATGCTTCAAGCCTTCTATCTACCTCACCTCACCCCAACCCTCTCCTGCTAGGAGAGGGAGCTAGTGTTTTTAATAAATTAAGCGCTAGCCTTCAAAGCATCTGCTCTATCTGTCTTCTCCCAAGGCAAACCAATATCTTCACGTCCAAAGTGACCGTAAGATGCAGTCTGGCGGTAGATAGGCTTCAATAAATCAAGCATGGTAAGAATACCGTAAGGGCGCAGATCGAAGTGTTCACGAACCAAGGCTTCAATCTTCTCGTCACTAATTGTGCCTGTGCCAAAGGTATCAATTGAAATCGAAGTCGGTTCAGCCACACCAATCGCGTAAGAAACCTGTATTTCACAACGCTCAGCAAGACCCGCCGCCACGATATTCTTAGCCACATAACGACCTGCATAAGCTGCAGAACGATCAACCTTTGAGGGATCTTTACCAGAGAATGCACCGCCACCGTGACGTGCCATTCCACCGTAAGTATCAACAATAATCTTACGACCTGTTAAACCACAATCACCGACTGGGCCACCAATAATGAATTGACCGGTTGGGTTAATGTGGTATTGCGTATCAGCATTCAACCATTCTGCAGGAAGAACCGGTTTAATGATCTCTTCCATAATCGCTTCTTGAAGATCAACAAGGCTCACATCTGGGTTGTGTTGTGTAGAAAGCACCACCGCATCAATCGCAACGGGTTTGTCATTCTCGTAACGGAAAGTTACTTGAGATTTAGCATCGGGACGTAAGAAATCAAGCGTGCCATTTTTCATTAGCTCCGCTTGCTTTGATACTAAAAGGTGAGAATAGGTAATCGGGGCAGGCATTAAAACATCCGTCTCGTTACTTGCATAACCAAACATCAAACCTTGGTCGCCCGCGCCTTGTGATTCTTTATCCGCACGATCAACACCCATCGCAATATCAGGTGACTGCTGACCAAGTGCGTTAAGTACCGCACAAGATTCGCCATCAAAACCAATTTCAGATGAGTTGTAACCGATGTCGTTAACCACTTCACGCACGATAGCTTCGTAGTCGATCACGGCAGAAGTAGTGACTTCGCCCGCAAGCACAACCATACCTGTTTTAACCAAGGTTTCACAGGCAACACGTGCTTCGGTATCTTGTTCTAGAATTGCATCAAGAATGGCATCAGAGATTTGATCTGCCATTTTATCGGGATGACCCGCTGATACAGACTCGGAAGTAAATAGATGATTCCCAGCCATATTAAGTTCTCCTTAAATATTAGCTGAGCGTCGTTGCAAGTTTGGAATTAACAAACCGTCTGAGCCTAGCCTAACGTGGTTCTGTTTGAAAACAGACTGTTAGATTGCAACGCTCCTCAGACATTGGGCGTGGAATACTACACTAATTATTTTATTTTTTCTAGTGAAGTTATTCAAGAAATTCTGATTAAGTCTCATAAAATTCTGCTGGCTTACAGGGCTTAGCCAAGCTCCCAATTTCATCTTTGATCGGTACTGAAGCTAAGGATAGCCTGAATAACGAGCATAAAAAAGCCAGACCGAAGTCTGGCTTGAAGTTTCCACACGAAAGCTAAGGGCGGGCTTTGTGTGGATTGAGTCCAATAAGGACTCAAGGGGCTAACAACAGAACTATAAAACGGGGGCAATTATCGAGGCGATGTTGTACAAGGCTTCTTGTTATTGTTGTTTGCCGTAAAAATGTTACAAAAGCATCGCAATTAAATGTGCAATATTTTTGTACGGTTTTGAAATATGAGAGGGTTTGGTTTTTATAATCAATTTGAAATAAGATGGGTCGTCTTATTTTCAGTTACACTCTTAAGGAGATCCTGATCAAGTCCAATTATTTTTAGCTTGATAAAACTGCCGATATTTCCCCCGAAGATCGGCGCAATAGAATGACTATTACGTCTCACTTCGTGAAAAATAGCGGCAGTTTTTTCGGCGCTAAATTCTAATCGACTTAATCAGGGTCTCCTTAACTAATTCACTTGAAAATTGGAATTAGCTCCTTTCCTTAACTTGAGCTTAATATCTCAGAAAATTGTTTTGAATGCATCTGAAAGACGATGAAAGACATGGCTTTCCGATAGAAGGTGATAAAAGCCATGAAAAAGCCCAGATAATCATGCTGATTGCACAAATAAACTGGGCTTATTGACGTTTTAATTATTAAATTTGTTTATTGTTTGATAATGGTATTATCCTTAATCACAATGGAAGTACCAAAACTTGCTTGAAACGCAGCGACTTGGCGATGCATTTCTGTCAGTACGTGAAGATAATCAAAATTGTTACCTCCGTTTTTACTCGGTCTTAATATAGAAGCGTGCTCACCTTGGGTAAAGCGCACGATGCCTCCTGCTGTTGGTGCAATATCAGAGACCGTTTTACTCACTGACTTCAAGCCCATCAATGCTGCTAAAGGCTCTGTACCTGTAAGTGGCAGGACAAGATTCGGAATGGTTTGATCGGGTAAATTAGCAGCGGTGCCATCGCCGACCACTTCAATCATGTGGATAGGGTGAACGGAAGCAATAGAAGATACAAAGTTAAGCGGGTCGGCAGGATCTAAAATGGTCTGCGCGGTAATAAAGAATGCTCTCAAACTATCACCGGTAACGCCTTGTGCTGCTAAACCAGCAATGACGGGAGGTCCAAACGAGCCAGAGTTTTCAACAATACCGGAAATGCCACCCCCCATTGTTATAAGAGATGAAGGCAATGGTTTTGTTTCAACACCCAAATAAGTTGCGCCTACTACGCCACCTAATGAATGCGCAATCAAGCCCACTTTGTCGGCATCAATATTAGGAATATTACCCAAACTACGTCTTAACGTTAATAAATTAGAAACACCTTGTCGAATATTGTCGCGAGATGTAAGCAAGCTACCAAGATTTATAAAGTGTGTACCGGAAGGGTCGATATTGCCATCAGGTGTGCCAGGTGTAGTGCCCGTTGCAAAATCCATATTAAAGGTTTGTTCACGATCATTTGGGAAAGGCGTGTTATCTGCCATGAAAGGAATTGAAGGATCGGTAATACCGTGCATTGGCAAATCTATTGCAATTAAAGCAAAACCTGCTTTTGCTATATTGTCTGCATAAATCAACATATCGGTACGCACGCGCGTGATGCCATGTTGATACATTACAATAGGCCAGCCTGCACTCGGTTTAGGGTTTGTCTCCGTCTCCATAGGAATCGTTAACATCACTGGCATGGTCATTGTGTCAGTGGCAATAGGCGTTGAATTAAACCGAGTTAAGAAACCATTCGGTGTATTTCCTGTAATCCCTCCCTTCCAAAAACTTGTCAGCGCTGCTAGAGGGTCTGTTGCATCGGGTGCTTTTAAATAATAAGGAACATCTAAAGTACCAATAAAGACATCTGAAATACCCGCAGAAGTAGGAATAAACGTTTTTGGGGTTGCGCCTGTTGGGGCAATTATCAGCGTTCCTGCATCCGCCTTTACCGCCACTGCATCTAATACTGGGGTTATAGATTGTGTCGTAAATGCCCAGCTCAATATAATACTGTTCGAAGCAACAGCAGACACACCTTCTGGCGGTGATGCAACAGCAGATTCCATCGCATTAACCAGTGGGCGTAATGCTCTTAATGTCGCTAATTGAGTAGGATCTGGTGTAGCAGAGTCGGGGATTTCTATACCACTTTTTAACAGTAAATAAGTACTCGAACTCTTTGCTGACGCGCCTTCTGCATCTTTAATTCCATTGGTTAAAACAACCATATACGTGGTGCTTTCTTTTAATGGTTTAAGTGGCACAAGTGCCAATGTCTTGTTTTCTGAACCTGTAGCAACCGCCGTAATCTCATTAGGCGCAAGTTCTGAAACAACGCCTGTGACTGCACCCGTAGCTGTGGTGCTCACTTCAAATACACGTATGCTTTCACCAACAACCAATGAACTAGCATCTAAAGACGTGTCAAAACTTGTCGCTATCGGATTGGTTGTGGAAAAGCCATCCAGCGTATTGAGTTGGTCAATCAGCGGTTTTCTAGGGTCATCATCCGCAACAGGAATATTTAATGTGCCATCGGTTGATCCCGCAAATAATAAATTATTGGTACTTGGTCCCCCATCAGCGGGGCTAAAAATAGCGGTTGAGGAAGGCTCAGCGACAAAAGTGGGTTGAGGAAATTTATAATCTGTACCGCCTCCGCCACAAGCAGATAGAAAAACAAGAGCCGATGATAATGTGAAAATTTGTTTAAGTTGCATTGGGTATCTCCGTAATGTAATAAGAATGGCTCTTAGAATTTGTAATTTAATTGCGAACTGAAAATATTCGCATCAGAGTCATAAACACCACTTATGGTGTAACCATTTCCATCGGTATTATCAATGGGGGTTTCATCAATCAATAAATGAGCATAACCAAAATCAATATCTATTTTTTTATTTACTTTATAGTTTGCGCCAAATGATAACCATGTACGGTCATTACCTGGTGAACGTGGGGTTCGCAATTTAGGTCCTGGAACAGAGCTTTCATCATAAGCAATACCTGTTTTTAGGGTTAAACGATCATTATGTTTATAGGTTCCTCCAGCAGAAAAACGCCAAACATTTACCCATTCTTGTGGAGTAACACCCACCGTTGCACCTGTCGTGTCGACTATTCTTAACTCATCAAAATTGCTCCACTTAGTCCATGTTGCATCGGCGAGTAGTTCTATTTTATTATTAAGAGTATGTGCGACAGAAAAAGAAGCGGACTCAGGTAAATCAACCCCTGCAGTGATAGGACGATTTTTTAAGCGGTTATCCTGAAAATTTTGTTGTAGATTGCTGGTCGCCGAAGTTCTAATATCAGCCAGCGCATTATTTACTGTGAATGTTGCATCACCTTCTAATTCATGTGTGATGCTAGAGCGATAGCTTAAACCTAAACGCGTCCTATCCGTTGCTTGAAAAAGCAAACCAACATTAAACCCGAATGAAAAATCATCGCCTTCGACTTCAATATTACTATCCGTTGATGAATCACCGACGGTTGGAAAACGAGCCAAACACTGAGATAACAACGTGCCACTGTTAGCGGCAGCTGCTGCACTACGACAAGCCGCACCCGAATCAATTTTAGTCCCCAATACCACATGAATATATTGCCCATTGACACCAGCACCTAAGGTTAAACGATCATTCGCTTTATAGGAAATTGAAGGATTGATATTGAGCGTCAACATTTCTGTATTAGTCGCATGATAACGACCAATCCAATCATCATCATAAGTCACTCCTAGCCCGAAAGGTGCATTAATACCGATACCAAAACGCAGTTTTTCATTAATGGGTTTGACGTAATATAAATTAGGTACAAAGGCTGCTTTGCCACCATCGTCACCTTCACCGGTAAGAACGGCTTGTGCGGCATCGACATTTCCTCCTGTCAGTAGAGGATTAACTCTAGACCTTTTATTTTTAAAGTTAGATTTAGGAACAATAATGTGTGCAGCTTGCGATACCATTGCCCTATCATCTAATAATGACATTCCCGCAGGGTTAAACCAAACAGTTGAGGCATCTTCACCCGCTGCAGCTGCGCCTGCATAGGCCGTTCCCATTCCCGATCCTGAGTTCAAAGTAATAGCAAAGCCGGCCGAAAAAGCCTGACTAGAAAGGAAGATAAGTGGAAGGGTGGCAAGTACGAGCGACGCTGATTTTTGATACAACTGCATAATTTTCTCCTTGGTAAATAAATTTCCTGATGTTTTTATTGTTAACAATTATAGTTAACATCGTTTTTCAGGTATTACAACAAGGATAGACAAAAAAACAAGTTTAGTCAGCTTGAATTTTTATCAAAGTACATTTATTTTTTATATAACTCAGTGGCGAAAGAAAAGTCGCCTGAAAATTTCACTGATTGAGGCAGGAAATGAAGCTAATTTAGCGACTGCTTGCAGAGTTTATACTTTAGTGAACGAGTTATTGGCAAGTTTTTCAATGAAAAACAGTGAGATTTCAGGCACTTTTACTTGTCATCTGAGTTATGTTGAGGTCTCTATATATAAAAACCTTTGCACGAGAAATATGGCGGACTAAGAATGTGATTTTTATTATGGAGCCTGATCAAGCTTGTATTTCTTAATACGATAACGCAACTGCCTAAATGTCATACCCAGCAATTTCGCGGCTGCGGTTCTGTTCCAGCGCGTGTGATCTAAAGCATTAAGAATTTGTTCTTTTTCATCTTCGCGCTTATTTGTTGATAGTAATGCAAAACTTTCAGGTAAATTTTGTACGCTCCCTTGTGCGTTTATTTCATTCAATGTTTTCAGCACTGGGTCTGGTTGATTGGGTGTCATTGATGTTACTTGATTCACGGTCGGTAATTGCAAATCAGCGGGATGAATAATATTGTCATCACACAGTGTACTAGCGCGCTCAAGAATATTTTCTAGTTCACGCACATTCCCCGGAAAAGGGTACTGGCTCAATGCCATTTTAGCCTCTTCAGACAGTAACATTACAGGTAGTTGCCAACGCTCCGAGATCAGTTTTAAGAAATGATCTGTGAGCAATGAAATATCATTACCACGCTCTTTTAATGAAGGTACATCCAGCTTAATGACGTTAAGACGATAATATAAATCTTGGCGGAAACGACCTGCTTGTACTTCTATTTCAAGATCTTTATGGGTGGCACTTAAAATACGTGTATCAATCGGAATTTCTTCAACCCCGCCGACAGATTTGACCGCTTTTTCTTGAATAACACGCAGTAGTTTTACTTGCATACTTAAAGGCAAGTCTGCAACTTCATCTAAAAATAAGGTGCCGTGATGTGCTGCTTGAAACAGACCTTGTTTATCTTCAATTGCACCCGTAAAACTGCCTTTCTTGTGACCAAAAAACTCACTTTCCATTAAACTTTCAGGAATCGCGCCACAGTTTACTGGTACGAATGCGCCGTTGCCTCGCGGGCTTTGCTCATGAATTTGTTTCGCCACTAATTCTTTACCTGTACCCGATTGACCTAAAATAAACACGGGTGCTTGGCTACGTGCTAATTTTGCAATGGTGGCTTTTAAACTTTGAATGGCCGGTGATTCTCCCAAAATTGGGCTACTGGTTTTTACTTTATTGGCTACAGGAGCAGTGTCGCTTTTGTCTTCTGCCAGTTTTAATGCGGTATTAACAAGATCACGTAGTTTAGTTAAATCCACAGGCTTTGAAACAAAATCATAAGCACCTGCTTTTAATGCTTCAACCGCTGCTTCCATACTGCCAAATGCCGTGATGACAGCCACTGGAATATGAGGGGATTCTCGCTGGATATAGCGCACCACATCAAAGCCTGTGCCATCTGGCAACTTCATATCAGTTAAGCATAGGTCTGGCTTAAAGTTCTGAATCTCTATCAAAGCTTCTTTAACTGTGCCTGCTGTAGCCGTATCAAGCCCCATCCTTAATAATGTAAGCTCTAAAAGCTCACGGATATCGGGCTCATCATCAATTACTAAAACGCGTTGTTGTGTCATACTATTTTCTTCTTATTATTTAGTTTTTATTTAGCTCTTTTTATTTAGTTTTGCATGTGAAAAAACGAGTCGGAAGCAACTACCACCGGTAGGTAACTTCACATATTCTAAATTTGCGCTATTACTTAAGCAAAGCTCTCTTGCCATAAATAACCCCAAGCCTGTGCCTTTGGTGCTGGTTGTAAAGAATGGTTCAAACAATCGTTCAACATCATCTTCTGGAATACCTTTACCGTTGTCCATAATATTCAACATAATGTCGCGGGTATGTCTTGGGTGGCTGCCTTGAATATCAATATGCAAATTTTGACTATCTTGTTTCGCATATTTTTCAGCATTTCGGCATAGATTCCAAAGCACTTGATGTAGATGTGCGGAATCAAACTGAATTTCTGCATCAGCCGGCTCTATAAATAAATTAATTTGGTGTTTACCCAATTTAGATTGCATTACAAAATCATTAACAAAATCCTGTAACCACGATTTTAATGGGATAGTTTCGCGACACGGGTCTTTTTTTCGGGATAAATTCAAAACGCTTTCAATCGTGGTATTCATCCGTACCGAATTAGATTGAATAATTTGCACCATGCGATTGTCCGCCTTTTCTAATACATCCGATTCAGAGAGCAATTGAGCCGCATGGCTAATAGCCCCCAGAGGATTTCTAATTTCATGCGCAATATTGGCGGTCAATTGTCCCAGCGATGCCATTTTTACATCTTGCTGTTTTTCTCTTTGTTCCGAAGTATCTTCAAGGTAAATCAATACAACCCCTTTACTTCGTGTGCCTAATTGTGACAATCGCATGGTTAATTCGGTTGTTTTCCAATGCTTAATATCGTAACTCATCACTTGCGGGCAGGCATTTTCAACCCAGTTTTTTAAATGAGAAGCCAATTCTGGTGCAAAATCATCCAAATTACGTTCACGCCAATCTTCTGGCTGCCCTAGCATATCCCACGAAGTAGGGTTCATATGTCGAATTAAGCCTGAATGGTCTAAAACAATAATACCCGTTTGTAATTGATCCAAAATTGATTGATTAAGCTGTGATAAGTTAGCAAGATCAATACCGCGTCGTTTCGCCAATTCTTCGGCAAATGACGCTTTTTCTGATCGGTTACCAGCAAATGCCGATACCGCCATAATAAAAAGAGAAAGTACACCGGTATGCAACATTGCCGATGCATTATCATCCCCACCACTCTTACTCATTACCTCCCAATAAAGTTGGATGCCCATCAAGCATAAAACCGTAATAGCAGATAAAAACAATGACCCTTGACCCGGTTTTAATACGCTCGGTAAAATAACGGGTAATAAAATTAAAATACCTAAACCAGAATTCAAACCACCGCTAGCATATACAATGGATAGCAGAAAAATAATGTCAGTAAGGCTATGAAAATAAACCTGAGTTGAATAATTGGGCCAACGAAAATGCGTTAAGAATATGCCTAAAACAGCCAATGCCACATAACTGTTAGAGGCTAGTCCAAATACTTGAGTATCATAGGTGCCAATATTAAGTAGGGTGTTAGAGGTTAATGTGACAACCAGCAAAGCACCTGCTAATACTAGCCGATAAATACTATACAGTTGTAATGGCCCCCAAGGATCGGAATTAATATTTAATTCAAGTGTTGAAGGCGTTTCCCCGTGATTTACAAATGTTGCTTGGCGTGCTCGATGCTGCAAAAGTTCTTATCCCCTTGTTTTATTGCTTCTTTTTCTGGAACATGCAAACCACAATGCAAACACTTGACGATTTTTTCGTTATTAATAGTGTTAGAACTGTTAGTGTTGTCTTTTTTAAACCGCTTTAATGGTTTATCCAGTTTTTCTCTGAGCAATTTTACACCATAGAAGCTGACTGCCAGCAGAACAAGAATGAATAATAAGCGTCCCATAGGGAAAATCTCTGTAAATTCTTATCATTACCGATAAACGGTATAATTACTACTGTACTCAAGCCTTTTTTCAGATATATTGCGACAAAGTAATAATCATTATTCACAATAATTGGATAGCGAATGAATCTTCACGAATATCAAGCCAAACAGCTTTTTTTACAATACGATTTACCTGTGCCAACAGGTGTAGCAATTTCATCAATTGATGAATTAAAATCAGCAACACAAACGCTCGGTGGCGATGGTTGGGCAATAAAAGCACAGGTACATGCAGGTGGCAGAGGCAAAGCCGGTGGCGTTAAAATTGTAAAATCACTGGATGAAGCCATTGAATATGCAAACACGCTATTAGGTAAGCACCTAGTAACCCACCAAACCGATGCTCA
>CAZMWD010000007.1:11015-18206 GCA_964569685.1 uncultured Cocleimonas sp.
AATATGCAAACACGCTATTAGGTAAGCACCTAGTAACCCACCAAACCGATGCTCATGGTTTGCCTATTAATACATTACTGGTGGAATCATTAAGTAATATTCAAAATGAGTTATATTTATCGTTAGTAATTGATCGTGCGAGTCGTCGTATTACCATTATGGCATCCACCGAAGGCGGTATGAATATTGAAGAGGTTGCTACAGATACACCTGAAAAAATTCTCACAGAAACCATCCATCCAATAGCGGGTTATCAAATGTATATCGGACGTAATCTAGCCTTTGCATTGGGGCTTGAAGGACGCCAAGTTCGCCAATTTAGCGTAATGCTAGGCTCGCTGATTACGTTATTTATCGAAAAAGATGCATCCTTATTAGAGATTAATCCACTGGTACTAACAACAGAAGGCAATCTAATGGCATTGGATGCAAAGATTAATTTTGATGACAATGCGTTGTATCGCCACGCCGATTTAATGGAAATGCGTGATATAACGCAAGAAGATGAGCGCGAAGCTAAAGCCTCTCAATTTGATCTTAATTATATTCATCTGGATGGCGATATTGGCTGCATGGTCAACGGTGCAGGTTTAGCAATGGCGACCATGGATTTAATTAAACTACACGGCGGAGAGCCTGCAAACTTTCTGGATGTGGGGGGTGGAACAACCGCCGAACGTGTTGCAGAAGCGTTTAAAATTATTCTTTCTGATCCAAACGTAAAAGGCATTTTAGTCAATATATTTGGTGGCATCGTGCGCTGTGATTTAATCGCCGAAGGTATTTTACAAGCGGTTAACGAGGTGAAAATATCCGTACCTGTGGTAGTGCGTTTAGAAGGCACAAATGCAGTAGAAGGGCGTAAGTTGCTTGCAGAAGAAGTGGCTAAATCAGGTTTAAATATTATTGCTGCGGAAAGCTTGAGTGATGCTGCTGATAAGATAGTAGAACAAGCGGGAGGGAGCGCATCATGAGCGTACTTATTAATAAAAACACCAAAGTCATTGTACAAGGCTACACGGGTAAACAGGGTACGTTTCATGCCGAACAAGCGATTGAATACGGCACACAAATCGTCGGTGGTGTAACCCCCGGAAAAGGCGGACAAACACATCTTAATCAGCCCGTTTTTAATACCGTGCAAGAAGCAGTGGATAAAACGGGTGCAGATGCCAGTATGATTTTTGTACCACCACCGTTCGCGGCAGATGCTATTTTAGAAGCAGCAAGTGCGGGCATCAAAGTGATTGCTTGTATTACCGAAGGCATTCCCGTTTTAGATATGCTTAAAGTGAAAGCAACCCTAATGGCAGATTATCCGGATACTTATTTAATCGGTCCTAACTGCCCCGGTATAATCACCCCGGGCGAATGTAAAATAGGTATTATGCCGGGGTCAATTCATCAAGTGGGCAAGATTGGAATCGTCTCTCGCTCTGGCACGCTCACTTATGAAGCGGTACATCAAACGACGCTTGCAGGCTTAGGGCAGTCTACCTGTATTGGAATCGGTGGCGACCCGATTCAAGGCATGAATTTTATTGATTGTTTAACACTGTTTGAAGATGATCCACAAACCGAAGGCATTATTATGGTCGGCGAAATCGGCGGCACTGCCGAAGAAGAAGCAGCTGAATATATTAAAGCCAATGTGACTAAACCAGTCGTTGCTTACATTGCAGGTGTTACAGCACCAGCGGGTAAACGTATGGGACATGCAGGCGCGATAATCTCTGGTGGCAAAGGTACGGCAGAAGATAAAATTGCTGCGCTGAAAGCTGCGGGTGTTGATGTTGTTCGGGCGTTGACGGATATGGGTGAGCGTATTAAGACGAAGGTTGATTCTTAATGTCGTTAGCCGTTTCCATTGCTCAAATCAATCCCATTATTGGTAGCTTTAAACAGAATAAACTATTAATTCTTGATGCTATTAAGCAAGCAAAATCGGAACAAGTAGATGTCATAATATTTCCAGAACTCGCCTTAACAGCTTATCCCCCAGAAGATTTATTGTTACGCCCTGCTTATCTTGAAAAAGTAGAAAATGAATTACAACAAATAGCAAAACAGGTAAGCGGGATTACCGCCGTTATCGGAGCACCTTTAGTTCGTAAAGACATAAAGAATGAAGACATGCTATTCAATATGGCGTGCGTGCTTCAAGACGGGAAAATAATTGCTGAGTACGCGAAGCAACACTTACCGAATTATCGCGTGTTTGATGAAAAACGTTACTTCAGACGTGGCAAACATTTTAAGCAACAAACGCAAATAGTTGAAATAAACAAACACAAAATAGCCTTGCTTATTTGTGAAGATATTTGGAAAGAAGTACCGATTCAGGAAGCGAAACAAGCGGGTGCAGAAGCTATTTTTGTTTTAAACGCTTCGCCGTTTCGGGTGCATAAAAGCAAAGAGCGTTTGGCGTTATTGGAAAAACGCTCTGCTGATAATCAACTACCGATTGTGTATGCGAACCTTGTAGGTGCGCAAGATGAACTTATTTTTGATGGCGAATCATTGGTTTTTAATGCCGATGGCAAGTTAACGTTTCAAGCGCCGACATTTGAATCCGGCGTTTTCACAACGACTTTATTTAACAAATCCAAACCTATAAAGGCAAGAACGACGACTAAGCCAGAACGAATTTACAATGCCTTGGTGTTAGCAATAAAAGATTACGTTAATAAAAACGGCTTTCCCGGTATTTTGCTAGGGCTTTCTGGCGGGATTGATTCTGCTTTAACCATGGCAATTGCAGTAGATGCACTCGGTGCAGAAAACGTCGAAGCAGTGATGATGCCGTTTCGTTATACCGCCGAAATGAGCAAAGAAGATGCGAGTCTGCAAGCGCAAACACAAGGCGTTAAGTACCGCGAAATTCCTATTGAACCGATGTTTAATACCTTTATGGATGCGCTTGAAAATGAATTTGAAGGCTTAGCACGCGATACCACCGAAGAGAATATTCAAGCCAGAACACGCGGTGTTTTATTGATGGCATTGTCTAATAAACTCGGAAAAATGCTATTGGCAACGGGCAATAAAAGTGAAATGGCAGTCGGTTATGCAACCTTGTATGGCGATATGGCAGGTGGTTATGCGCCACTTAAAGATGTGTTCAAAACCATGGTTTATGATTTGTCTCGTTATCGAAATTCCATTGGTGATGACGGCAAGACCTATAAAGAAATTATTCCCGACCGCGTGATTACTCGCCCACCTTCTGCCGAGCTAGCACCTGATCAAATAGATGAAGATTCATTGCCACCCTACGATGTATTAGATGCAATTCTTAGAATGTTTATCGAAGAATTTCAAAGTGTTGATGATATTGTGGCACAGGGTTACGACAAAGAAACGGTTGAACGTGTTGCCAATATGGTGCTTTTAAATGAATATAAACGCCGTCAAGCACCGCCTGGTGCGCGTATTAGTAAACGCGCCTTTGGTAAAGACCGCCGTTACCCGATTACATCACACTACCGTTGGCATTTAAGTAAATAACAATGCACCGCCAAATAATTACGATCACCGGCGAACAGTCAGCGAGCTTAACAACGGCTAAACGTTTAACTAAAAACGTATCAACCGTTGTTGTTCATAGCCATAAAGAAGCACAGACATTTTTAGGTCAAGAATTTGATGCCGTTATTATTGATCTGCACCCAACATTTGATGCAAATGCCTTCGGCGCAATAACAGGCACGATTCGTGGCGGTGGTTTTTTAGTACTTTTAGTGCCTGATCAGTTACTAAATGGTCGTTTTTTACAACGCTTTTATTCCATCTTATTAAATAGTTCTGCTTTAAAACAACAAATTCAAGCAGGTGAAACAGTAGAACCGTTGCCTTTTTTAGAAAATATAAAACTCACTGCTAGCGATGATCAAACCAAAGCCGTAGAAGCCATTCTTCATGTCGTCGCTGGGCATCGTCGTCGTCCGTTACTGATCACAGCTGATCGCGGTCGAGGTAAATCTGCTGCACTGGGTATTGCAGCCGCTCGATTATTACAAACGACTTGCCAGCATATTTGTATCTGCGCCCCAAGTAAAAAAACAGCTGAAATTGTATTTCAACATGCCCGTGCTAATCACCCCGATATTGCGGATGGGTTAATATTTTATTCGGTAGATGAACTGTTACAAGAAGGCATAAAAACTGATTTATTATTAGTTGATGAAGCTGCTAGCATTCCGCTTAATCGTTTGAATAAATTACTAACAAAATACTCTCGCATCGTTTTTGCTACTACCGAGCATGGTTACGAAGGAAGTGGACGAGGTTTTGCCACTCGTTTTCGTAAAATGCTGGATAATGAAACGTCCAACTGGCAACACTGCCCATTAGAAACCCCGATTCGCTGGGAAAAGAACGACCCACTAGAGAAATTTACCTTTGATGCTTTATTGCTAAATGCCGAATATATTCATCCACATAAATATATAGATAGCCCATTAAATGAATGTAATATTAGTTGCTTAGATAAAGATGAATTAATAAAAAATGAGCTAAAACTAAAGCAGTTATTTGCTTTATTGGTAGCCGCACACTACCAAACTAAACCGTCTGATTTACACTATTTACTGGATGACGATAGCGTTAGTATTTTTGTGATGGAGAATAACCAACACCACATTATTGCCACCGCATTAGTCGCACGCGAAGGCGAGCTTGACCAGCAAATAGCATCACAAATTTATCAAGGCATACGTCGCCCAAAAGGAAACCTTGTGGCACAGGCGTTATCATCCAGTATGGGTATCGAATATGCGCCCTGTTTAAAAGGAGACAGAATAGTACGCATTGCCGTCCACCCCGATTATCAAGGTAATGGCTTAGGCACAGCGTTATTAAAATTCATTACGCAACAATCAACAGCTGATTATATCAGTAGCAGTTTTGGCGCAACGCCTGAGGTATTATCGTTTTGGAAACAATCTGATTTTGTACCTGTGAATGTAGGGCTAAAACGCGATGCGAGCAGTGGTTCTCATTCTGTTATTGTATTAAAAGCAAACAATAAACAAGGCGAAGCATTATTGGAGCAAGCACAGCAACGCTTTTATCAGCACTTCATTCATTTATTAGCAGATTCGTTAAATAATTTAGAAACAGACCTTAGCTTGCTTTTATTGTGTTCTGACCCTTCCTTACACATAAGCGATGCAGAAAATAAAGAAATAAACGCATTTGCTACGCAACAACGTAGCTATGAAAATAGTATTTATCCTATCTGGAAATTAGTTTGTAGGTATCTTACTTCTAGTCAACAGCGAAACAAACAGCCAAGCCAACAGCTCAGCAAAAATGAGCAGACCATCATTGTTTTAAAAGTATTACAAAAGCATTCATGGCAAACCATAACAAAAAGGATGCCGCCCGAAATCACGGGTAAAAAAATGGCAATCGCTTTATTGAGAAAGGCTATTTTAAGCTTAGGAAAGTGCATAAAATAACATCGACAACTTATAAAAGTTATTTCATGCACGTTCTTATCGGCATTAATGGTGATTTGATCTTTAAATATGGGATTCTAGATTAAATAATTAATACAGTGTTGTAATGAATTTACCAACTTATTTCACATCTTATTTCACAACTACCTTTAGCGGTGTCTTTGACAGCGCACACGACTATATAAACAACGCTATAGATGACTATAAATTAGAACGGTCGGCGCATCCTTCTCTACTAAAAACGCTCTCTTCGTTATTACTCTATTCGGGTATTACCCTATTTATAATCTCGCTATTCTTCAATGTGTTCTTTACTAATAGCGATGATATAAGCGGTATTTGGATATTATTGATGGGTTGGTTAGGGTTTATTATTTTTCAATTTGCGTGGTATGCAAACCCATTAAGTTTATTAGCCATTTTGCTGATGAAAAAACGCCCCGTTGTTGCTGTACTATTATCACTTTTAGCAGTGATTGTTGCGTCTGGAACCTTTATATTTAATGAAATCCCCGCAGCTTCTGGCAACGAGAAAATTTATATCAAAGAATTGGGGCTAGGTGCTTATATATGGTACGCATCGCACTGGTTAATATTATATGCAATGGTTTTTAATTCTCTTTGGAAAGGGAAAAGAGGGGATGAAAGCTAATTGACTCCTATTTAATATACAATAGCACCCTACTGACAAATAGATTCCCGCCTACGCGGGAATGACAACCTACTTATTAATTTTCTCAAAAGTATTTTCATAGATTCAAAATGAAAAACTTCTGTTATTAACTCCCTCCACCTAGCAAAGGTGTCGCAAAAGATCCATTGTAGGTTGGTGCTGAGCTTGCGAAGCCCAACGATCAACGTCATGTTGGGCTTCGTTCCTCAGCACCAACCTACAGTATTTATCTTTTACAACACCTTCTAGCAGGGGGAGGGCTGGGGAGGGTAGATAGTTCAGCTTGAAAAGAGTCTGCTAGGGGAGAAGGACTGGTTCATCTCAGGTGTTTTAGTTATATATTTCTCTAAAAGTATTACATAAATTCAAAGAGAAAATCTATATTGAGTCACCCTATTATATTGTCACTGCCAAATACTTATGGGATGATTTTAATGTAAATTAAAACTCGCCTGTCTTACCTGCTTCCATAATTTTTTGAATAGCATCTTTAACGATATAGGCTTCTTTTAACAATTCATGTGGTAAGGTTTTACCACCGTGAATTATCAAATCCATATCTAAAGCATACAACCACAGTTTGCCTTGTTTATCTTCGATCATAGCGATTCGACAAGGCAAGTAAGCAGAAAACGCATCCGAAAAATCAACCATTTTCAACGCTGTCATCGGGTTACAATATTGATAGATGGTTAATAAGCGTTGTGGCTTGCCTGTTTTTGCCTCTACTTCTTTTGATAAAGGCAATATACCCACTAATTTTATATTCAAATCAGTAGCAACTGAACTCATTGCCTCGGCAGCATCTTCTGCTGAAATACCTTCATCGATGGCTTTTTTCCAAACGGTAGCATCGGGGGTATTACCCGTTTCTTTAAGTTTTGCCCACATATTTGAGTAAAGTTTGGCAGCACCCGCATCTAACTGTTTAAACGCGTTTATTTCGCCGTTAAATTTTGCGTAAGCGTAACCGCCACTGATAAGTGCAACCAAGCCAATGATTGCTAATATATTTCTGATAAATCCCATGCATCCTCCTAGATGAATATTTTTTGT